>JBCCUY010000064.1:0-12443 GCA_039196145.1 Bacteroidota bacterium | reverse complement strand
TCCACAACTCCGATGGCGCCTACCCCACCTCTTTTCCCTGGGGAGGTGGCCATGAGCAAAACCTTGGTGTCAGTAAGAAACTTTCGTTCCAAACGTGATAACCAATCCAATACATTTTTAAAATAGGCCGAAGGATTGCTATTGTGTTCATTAACGGAAAGAATGAGCCCTTTGGCAGACTGAATATCGTTTTTTAGTTCAATAAGGGAATTGGAAAAACCATTTTGTCGCTCCTCATCCTCACTATACATTGGAAAGGGGTACCGGACCATATCAAGCACCTGGATGGAGTGGCTTTCAATTCTTGAAACCGTGTGTTGGACAAGTTTATAATTGATGGAAGTTGAAGAATTACTTCCTGCTAGTGCCAAAATTGCAGCCATATGCGAAAAACTTTGATTGTTTCGCTAAAATACCCCAAATGCCACTTAGATGCGAGTATTTTATCTAATTTTACCCCGCAAGACATCCAAACTTGCTGTAAAGCAAGTATATAGGGTAATCGTTTGCCAATGAAAGCCAAAACCTCACGATTGTTTTTTATTGACGCTATGCGCGCATGGGCCATACTAATGATGCTCCAAGGACACTTTATTGACGGACTTCTGGACCCTGTTTTTAGAGATAAGAGCAACGAAATTTTTAATGTTTGGCTTTACTTTAGGGGTATCACAGCCCCGGTCTTCTTTACCGTCTCTGGGTTTATCTTCACTTACCTTCTTATTCGCGTACCACAGGTTGGACTTGACAATCCAAGGGTTAAAAAAGGGGTACGGCGTGGCTTGCAATTGCTTTTTATAGGATATCTACTGCGGACCAATTTGTTGGGACTTCTTAGCGGTAACATTTATAGTTCTTTTTACCTGGTGGATGTGCTCCATTGTATTGGACTATCCATTTTAGCGTTGATTGGAATCTATTTGTTTTCATCCAATAGAAAGCCTTATGTGTTTCCTATGCTCTTAATAGGAATTACCATGGTTCTATTTTTATTTGAACCGATATACAAACAGTGGTCTTGTGCATTTCTTCCCGAAGCTATTGCCAATTATTTCACCAAGGCAAATGGTTCTGTGTTCACCATCATTCCTTGGTTAGGCTATGCCACCGTCGGCGGATTCCTGTCGGTTCTTTTCACCCGTTTTAAAGATGCCAAACAATTATATACCATTGCCATTCCCTCAGCAATCTTGGTGGGTTCTTTGTTGATTTTTTATAGTTCCGATGGTTTTATTTCACTTTTCGAACATACTGGAATCGAACTTTTCCATAAAATCCAGATAAACAACTATCTGTTCATCAGATTGGGAGATGTCTTTTTGGTCTTTGCGGTTTTCATGCTATTGCGGAAGTTTATGACCAATGCATCGGTCCTGAAAATTGGGGCCAGCACCTTATCCATTTACGTAATTCATTTTATCATTTTATACGGAAGTTTTACGGGCTTGGGATTATATCGTTTTTTCCACCATAGCCTTAATCCGAGTATAGTGATTCCAGGGGCAATAGCCTTTATGATTGCGTGTACCTATTTGTCCTTGAAGTACACTAAGCACGAGGCCGAACTGAAAGACCATCTGGCTACAACGGCACTTTACATAAAACTACACGCAGCAGATTTTGCCAAAAAAGCCCAACCCTTATTGAAGGAGTTGTCTTTAAGGGCGAAAGCCACCTTAAGGCGCCTTTTCAAGACGGCGCAGTAATCCTTTCCCTTTGTTTATCGAAATTCTTGCTGGCACCAGCCTTCTTGTTGCCCATATTTATAAAGGGTGATTGGCCGTAAACATTTACCCCAATAGGAGGTATATTAATGCAGAACAGCTTATCCTTTCCAAAGCGTTTTAGGAAATCAATTGCTTGCGATTCGATGTCAGCCCGAAGGGCTGCTATTAAAGAATAAGCTGTTTTGAGTCTTTTGACCGTGAGCCCGATTAAATATGTATGGGTCTATCCTCGGTTGCTGCAAGAGCCGCTTCCTTAACAGCTTCGGCATAGGTTGGGTGGGCATGACTCATCCGAGCAATATCCTCGGCAGATGCCCTGAATTCCATTGCTGTCACCCCTTCCGTTATCAAATCCGCACAGCGCGCGCCGATCATGTGGACGCCTAGTACCTCGTCCGTATTTTTATCTGCCAATATTTTTACAAAGCCGTCGATATCCATACTGGCTCGGGCACGTCCCAAGGCTCGCATAGGAAACTGACCTGTTTTGTATGCTATCCCCTCTTCCTTTAACTGCTCCTCAGTCTTGCCTACAGCGGCAACTTCGGGCCAAGTGTAGACAACTCCTGGAATCAGGTTATAATTAATATGGGGCTTTTGGCCCGCCAAGGTTTCGGCGACCAAAGTCCCTTCCTCTTCTGCCTTATGGGCCAACATGGCTCCGCGGACCACATCCCCAATGGCATAAATATTGGAAACATTTGTCTGCAAATGGGCATTCACCTCAACCCGGCCACGTTCATCGAGTTTAACGCCGGCGGCTTCCGCATTCAAACCATCAGTATATGGTCTTCTACCTACACTAACCAAACAATAATCCCCCTTAAAAGTAACTTCCTGACCTTTCTTATCATCTGCCTTTACAATAACCTCATCCCCTGCCCGTTCCACGGACTTCACCTTATGGGATAGGTTGAACTTCATTTTCTGTTTTTTCAGGGATCGCATCAACTCCTTGGAAAGCCCTCCGTCCATTCCAGGGATAATCCTATCCATAAACTCGACTACACTGACCTCGGCTCCCAAACGCTTGTATACTTGGCCCAATTCCAAACCAATAACCCCGCCACCAATAACAATCATATGTTTGGGCACCTCTTTAAGTTTTAATGCTTCAGTTGAAGTAATAATACGTTCCTTGTCCAATTGGATAAATGGTAAGGTGGATGGCTTGGAACCTGTGGCAATGATGGTGTTTTTAGCCTCAATCGTTTCTTTTTTGCCATTTGCCAAGGCTATATCGATATGGGTAGCATCCTTAAAGCTTCCCAATCCTTCGTAGACATCAATCTTGTTTTTATCCATCAAGAATTGAATCCCCTTTGTAGTCTGCTCCACAACACCTTGCTTCCTGGAAATCATTTGTTCCAGGTTCACCTTTACCTCCCCTGGGATATCGATACCATGATCTTCAAAGTGCTTTACGGCATCCTCATAATGATGAGAGGAATCCAAGAGTGCCTTAGAGGGGATACATCCCACGTTTAGGCAAGTTCCACCAAGGGTAGGATATTTTTCGATGATTGCGGTTTTCATTCCTAATTGCGCACAGCGAATTGCCGCTACATAGCCACCAGGTCCAGAGCCTATAACGGCCACATCGTATTGATTCATATCTAATTGTTAGGGATAATACTCGTTTTGATATTGACTACAAAAATAGCAATGTTTCTCCGAATCGCCTTTTGTTTTCCCGAATTGATTTCGGAAAGCATCGGATTCTCATAAGATTGGGTTAAAGCTGGTTTTCAAGAGCCAAATTTTCCTTAAATTCCACCTAAGAATTGTTTCGATGCGCACTCTAAGGTTACAAAAGGAATTTGAGCTTTTCATAGCTGGGATAGCAGCTTCACAAAGTCTTTTTATGGCTATCTATAGTCTTGTTGAACGAAAACGGGATTTTCGCAACATCCTCCTTTTTCTTTTTTTCCTGGTCATAACGATACGCCTTACCAAGTCCATTCTTTGGGTATATTGGGAAACGACCCCAGGCTGGCTGATCAATATTGGTTTTGCCGCGCATGCACTATCGGGTCCGGCCTTGCTCCTCTACGTTTGGCATGTGCTGTATCCCAGGAAATGGTCTAAATGGCAATGGATCCATTTTATTCCAGGGTTGTTATTGGTACTTACCATTCATACCCTTTCACTTGATGGATTTTGGCATTTAGGCGGATATAGTGCGCTTCTCTTTCATCAGATGATTTACAGTCTGACCGGTTTGGGATTGTTCGGATTTTATCTTTTCAAAAGTGGTGGCATTAAGCTTTCCAAAGCTGCTATTGTATGGACAGGCGCTCTGGTTCTGGGAACCACACTACTCCAGTTTTTATATTTCTCCAACTATATTCTTGGGCTTACACCTTATCTCCTTGGACCAATAGTCTATGCGCCGCTGATTTATTTTCTAGCCTTTCTTCTTTTCAAGAACCCTTCCCTTTTGCAACATAAAAACTTGCAGAAAAATGGTAGTATCAACTTGTCCGAAGCTGAAATGCAAAAGGCCGCCGAAAGCATTAATCACCTTATGAGGGAAGAGCGCTTATACCTGGATGCCAATTGCACCCTAACCAAGGTTTCCAAAGCCGCAAAGCTCCCTCCCTATCTGGTCTCGTATATCATTAATAAGTCATTGGGGAAAAGCTTTCCAGACTTTTTGAACGGATATCGTATTGAGGCGGCCAAGGACAAATTGAAGCATCCCGATTACCAAAACACCAAGATTGCCAGCATTGCCTATGATGTGGGGTTCAATTCCATTTCGGCCTTCAATATCTTCTTCAAAAGGACCACGGGAACTACTCCTTCCAAATACCGGGATAAGTCAGTATAGCATATTGGATTTATAAATCCATCTTTCGGATTTCCCAATCGCACCCCACTTCCCAAAGGTGTGTATTACCTATGTGTCATCAATTTAAACTATGCCACATGAAACGTCCAAACTACATTCATTTATGCATCTGCTTATTGCTAGGGCACTTGCTTATAGCACAATCTGAACATCAAAAGCCATCTGTAAAGGATTTGGATTTTTTGATAGGAGACTGGGATATTTCTTTTGAGTTCTATAATACCCATCATCCGGAAAAAGGCATTTGGTTTACCGAAAAAGGCAATCAGACCTGTTATTATGACCTCGATTTAAACGGAGAGCCCCGCTATATTATCTGTAAAGGTGAGGTAACCTGTGATAGCGGAAGATTTGAAGGACGGAAACGAAGTTTTATGGAAGCCATACGATATGGGCCATTTGTAGAAAGCTTCGAACGCATTGGAATTTATAGTAATTGGCCCGGAACCGCTTTAGAACGTTTGAACTATGACCCTTCAAGCCGCAACATGACCATTGCCGGGGAACTTGAAGTTCGCGAAGGCAAGGAGCGTTATGAGGATATCTACGTTTTTGATGAGAATTTCAACACCTATACACGAAAGAATATCGCAAATTTCCCAGACATGCCCATAAGCCAATTTAATCTGACCGTAAAGGGAAAAGGTGCAAAACTAATGTCAAAAAAAGCGGAATAGACTATCGAGTATTCCCACTCTTAGATGAAAAACAATACTCTTAAAACAACCGCCCTTTCAGCGCTCTATTTCTTTTGTCTGTTGTGCGGTTATTTCATTCTTAGGCCACTTCGGGATGAAATGGGCATACAAAACGGTGCAATTCATATGCAATGGCTTTTTACCGGAACCTTTGTGGCCATGCTCTGCATTATTCCATTGTTTGGATATCTCGTTAGTCGCTATTCAACCGCAAAGGTTTTGGTCTATTCCTACACCTTTTTTTTAATGAACATTTTGGCTTTTTACATCGGGTTTAAGTTCTATGGACCTTCAAAGGTTATTGCCATAACATTTTTTATTTGGTTGAGTGTGTTTAACCTGTTTGTGGTTTCACTCTTCTGGAGCTTTATGTCCGATATTTTTGACAGCACTGCCTCTAAACGGTTTTTTGGGATTATAGCCTCGGGAGGAAGCCTTGGTGCCCTAACCGGTCCCTTAATTGCTCATGAGGTCAGTGCCATCTCCATAGATTTGTTTTTGATTTTGGCAGCCTTGTTCATCGCTGGTGGGTTATTTTGCATTCTGGCACTTATAGCTTTGTCCGACAAAAAAAAGTTTCAAACACCTCCCATTAATCCTCAACCATTAACGTCTAATCGACTTTTTGAGGGCATTCAATTCATCTTCAATTCCAAGTACCTTCTGGGCATTGTCCTTTTTGTTTTGCTTTACACTTCAATATCCACAGTGCTCTACTTTGAACAAGCCCATATTGTGGAGACCAGGTTATACCAAAGTCCAGACCGTATCGCCTATTTTTCCCGAATCGATTTCACCGTTAACGCCATAGCGATTTTAGGGCAGTTTTTATTGACGGCTAAATTCATCAAAAGACTTGGGTTGTCCATAGTATTGGCTTCTGTTCCTTTTCTTATGGGTTTGGGACTAATCGTTTTGGGCCTACAACCTAGTTTGGGGGTTATTGCCATATTGATGGTCCTCCATCGTTCCGGTAATTTTATGTTGCTCCGCCCCGGTAGGGAAATCTTGTTTACTGTTACAGGTCGGACTGAGAAATACAAGGCCAAGAATATTATAGATACCGCTATTTATAGGGGTGGTGACGCACTTGTGGGGTGGCTTTTTGCAACCTTTACCGCTTTCGGCTTTGGTCTTGGAACGATTGCCTATCTGGCCGCTCCTATTTCCTTTATTTGGAGCATTACGGGTTACAGATTGGGAGGATTACAACGAAAGAAAGAAGAACATATCGTAACTTTAAAAAACAAGCTTTATGAAAACCCTATTTAACAGAAGAGATGCGTTGAAATTATCTGTACTGGGCAGTGTGGGGCTCTCATTTGGTACCATGGGAAACCTCTCAACATCGTATTCTAAAGTTCAGACAAGGCCAATTCCGTCCTCGGGAGAGGAACTTCCCGTCGTAGGTCTTGGTACCTGGCAAACTTTTGATGTTGGGAATTCAGATGCGCAAAGAACGTTGTTGACGCAGGTACTCCAAGAACTCCACCGATTTGGCGGCTCTGTAATTGATTCCTCCCCCATGTATGGGAGCTCGGAGCGTGTTGTTGGGGATTTGACCAAAGCCCTCAAATTTCAGAATGGGCTATTTTACGCCACGAAGGTATGGACTTCCGGAAAGTCGGCCGGGATACGGCAAATGGAAGCTTCAATGGCCAAAATGCAACGAGAACAGATGGATTTGATTCAGATTCACAATCTAGTGGATTGGAAAACCCATGTTAAGACCCTAAAAGAATGGAAGGATAAGCAAAAAATCCAATACTGGGGGATAACTCATTATGTTGATTCATCCCATAAAACCTTAGAACAGATTATCCGGTCCGAACGGCCAGATTTCGTCCAATTCAACTACTCCATAAATTCCAGAAACGCAGAAAAGTCATTGTTGGACACCACCAAAAAATATGGGACTGCAACAATTATAAACCAACCTTATGCTGGAGGTTCACTTTTTAGAAGGGTCAAAGGCAAAGAGGTTCCTACCTGGGCCAAGGAATGGGACATCAGCAGTTGGGGGCAGTTCTTTTTAAAATTTATCCTTTCCCATCCAAACGTCAATTGCGTTATTCCAGGGACTTCAAAACCACATCATATGGTTGACAATATGCGTTCCGGACTGGGCAAAATGCCCGATGAGGCCACAAGGGATCGCATGGTAACGTTTTTCAAATCGATTTAGAAGTTGGTTACATAGGTGCCAATGGAAATTTTACAGCCCCGTAGCAGCCCAACCACAAACCGCCCAAATGGGACAGATTCAGCCCTGTTTCGAACCAAATGGGTCCATGCCACTGCCCGCAAGCAGTAAACAGGAAAATCTTGGCCACAACAAAGAGGGAAATAAACACCAATGGCAAAAAATTATCCTTTACCACAATCAAAGTGGAAATAAACCCGGCCACAACAGCAGACAGAAAAAATGCAGCGCTACCAAAAAACAGTTCTTGAACCGATGAAGAGCAAAAACTGAGACCTTTAAATAGGATATCCTGCGAAATGGTCGTGTAAAGAATCAATGATGAGCCCCCTACCGCGGTGGAGAGCACAGTGAGAAAAACCCGTGTGCGCGAATTCATGATTAAAAAGTAGTTTTTTGATTGTGGTCTGTTTTTTGATTTGACCAAAAATTAGGAAGAACCCGGCAATACCAAGACTACTTTAACATCGATTTACGTTAAACTTTGCTAAATAAAAACGGCTGTGGTGTGCTTTACTTCATTGATTACAAAGGAACTCTGGGTGTTTGCAATGTTGCTGATTGCGGTAAGTTTTGTGACCATAAATTCCCGGTATTTGATCATATTCTCAACATTGACCCGAAGTATATAGTCGTAATCCCCACTGACATGGAAACATTCCGATACTTCCGCGAGTTTCAGGATTTCCCGCTCAAATCGTAATACATTTTCCTTGGTATGCTGTGAAAGTCTAATATGGCATAGCGCGGTAAAACTGCGTTGTACTTTTTCTTTGTCAACCAGGGCAACATAATTGGTTATGACCCCTTGCCTTTCCAAACGTCGTATGCGTTCGTACACGGCCGTCTTAGAAAGGCCAAGCAAATCAGCGTAGTGTTTTGTTGTCTTCTTACAATCAGCCTGTAGCAGTTGTACCAATGCCTTATCCAATTCGTCCAGTTCCATTCCGACTCTCTTTCGGATAAAATTAGGAAAATCAAATCAATTTAGAACTAAAATCTATAAAAACATAAATTTTAGACTTAAAATCCAAAAATAAAATTAATCATTGACTTTTGGTCATCACAAGTTTAATTTTATCTAAAAATCTACTATTATGGACTACAAAGCATCAGACGAAATTCAAGGTTTACAATATTTTGGTGAATTTGGAGGTGTCAATCCATCAATCTCGGATTCATCCACCTACACTTTTCTATCCGCCAAAACCATGTTCGACACCTTTGAGGGAAATACGGAAGGCTGCTATCTTTATAGTAGACACTCCTCCCCTTCCAACTTGTACCTAGGTGAAGCAATGGCCCAATTGGAAGGAACCGAATCCGCAAACGTTTATGCAAGCGGAATGGGCGCGATAAGTGCAGTGATTCTGCAATTGTGCGATGCTGGAGATCATATAGTCTGTAGTAGAACGATTTACGGAGGTACCTACGCATTGCTAAAAAACTTTCTAAAGAAATTCAACATTACCACTTCATTTGTGGATATCACAAATCTGGAGCATGTAGAACAAGCTATCACCTCTAAAACAAAGATGGTGTATTGTGAGCCCGTGAGCAATCCTCTTCTGGAAGTAGCGGATCTTCCGCAGTTATCCATTTTGGCTAAAAAATACCAACTTCCACTGGTTGTGGACAATACCTTCTCCCCTCTATCCATAAGTGCGGCCAAATTGGGCGCTGATATTGTGGTACATAGCTTGACCAAATTCATTAATGGTAGTAGTGACTGTGTGGCGGGTGCTGTTTGTGCTTCGACAGAATTTTGTCTGGCGCTCAAAGATGTAAATGATGGCGCAGGTATGCTTTTGGGAAGTACCTTGGATAGTCTTCGGGCGGCTTCAATTCTCAAGAACATGAGGACCCTTCACATTAGAATTAAAAAACACAGCGAAAATGCCCAATATCTTGCCAACCAATTTGAAAAGGATGGTCTAAAGGTGGTGTATCCTGGTCTTGAATCCCATCAAGGTCACAAAACAATGGTCAACCAAATGAATCCTGAATTCGGATTTGGTGGGCTCTTGACCATTGATGTTGGCTCATTGGATATGGCCAATGCTCTTATGGAATTGATGCAGCGGGAAAAGCTAGGTTACCTTGCGGTGAGTCTTGGATTCTACAAAACCCTGTTCAGCGCACCCGGAACGTCAACCTCCTCGGAAATTCCTATGGAAGAGCAAGAAGAACTTGGGCTTTCCCAAGGACTCATCCGATTTTCCATTGGTTTGGACAATGACATTCAAAAGACCTATTTGGCCATGCAATCCTGTATGAAAAGATTGGGTATTTTAGAGAACAAACCTACCTTGGTTTAGTCCATAAGGCATCTTTTTCGTTTGCAGAACAGCATCCAAAGTTGTAATATTACTCGATTGCAAAACCAAACTACATGGCGAAAAAAGCCCAAAAACCCAAGTACAGAGAAGCTGAAAACATAGTGGAAAACAAAGAGTTAAGTATTTGGGAGGCGTTGATTCCGGTCATTGCCTTGGTTGCCATGTTGGCCTATAATGTTTATGTTTTCGGCGATGATGCGTTGAGCGGGTCTAATCAGTTTATTCTACTTATGGGCGGGGCTGTTGCGGCCATTGTTGGTTTCTTCAACAAAGCCTCTTATAAGCAGATGATAGCAGAAGTGGCGGAAAATGTGCGTTCCACAACTGGAGCATTGCTTATTTTACTGATGGTAGGGGCACTTTCCGGAACTTGGTTGATCAGCGGCATTATTCCAGCCATGATTTATTATGGACTTCAGATACTAAATCCAACTATTTTCTTGGCAGCCTGTGTTATCATTTGTGCCATTATTTCCATTGCCACTGGAAGCAGCTGGACTACGGCGGCTACGGTTGGTATAGCTTTGATAGGCATTGGGGATGCCCTGGGCATTTCGCTGGGAATGACAGCCGGCGCTGTTTTATCCGGTGCTTATTTTGGGGACAAGATGTCTCCGTTGAGTGATACCACAAACCTGGCTCCCGCAATGGCTGGAGGCGATTTGTTTTCTCATATCCGATATATGGCTTGGACCACCATCCCAACGGTATCCGTAACCTTGGTGGTTTTTATTATTTTGGGTTTCACCATTGATACTTCCGGACAGGCAGAAACCGGCGCTATACTTGAAAATATCAGCGCAGCATTTAACATAAGTGGCTGGTTGTTCTTGGTTCCGTTGGTGGTAATCTTTCTAATTGTGAAAAAAGCACCCCCACTAATGGCTTTGCTTATCGGAACTTTGCTGGGCGGGGTTTTTGCCTTGCTTTTTCAGCCGGATATTGTCGCGAAAGTGGGTGGAAGTGATATTCTGACCTTCGAATCTGCTTATAAAGGTATTTTGAATGCCATAACCGTAGACACCTCTATCTCAACCAATGACCCTGCACTCAATGATTTGTTTTCCTCTCGGGGAATGGCAGGCATGTTGGGCACCATCTGGCTAATTGTCTGTGCCATGGTTTTTGGGGGTATAATGGATGGCATTGGAGCATTACAGCGTATTACAAAGTCGCTTTTAAACATGGCCAAGACCACTTTTGGCCTATTTGCCAGCACCGTTGGTAGCTGTTTGGCTTTGAACGTAACGGCGTCTGACCAATATTTGGCGTTGGTGGTCCCCGGAAAAATGTTCAGTAATGCATACAGGGAAAGAGGTTTGGCACCAGAAAATTTGAGTCGGACACTGGAAGATTCAGGAACAGTAACTTCGGTGTTGGTGCCTTGGAATACTTGCGGTGCCTATCACAGTGGCGTGCTAGGAGTTCCCGTTATAGACTATTTTGTTTTTGCCATCTTCAACTGGCTAAGTCCATTTATGACCTTGCTTTTCGCCGCCCTTCAAATCAAAATCAAACAATTGGCAGTTCCGGCCAAGGCTTAGTATTTTTCCAATTTCTGCCCAAACATTTTCTGGTAATTCGTTCGGATAGGGCGTATATTTATACTTTAAACTTAAAATATCAGTTTACCATGGCTTCAATTACCTTAGGCGGCAGTCCTGCCAATACTATTGGGGAGTTACCAGCATTGAACTCTGCTGCCCCAGATTTCACCTTGACCAAATCCGACTTGTCCAGTAGTTCTTTATCTAATTATAAGGGCAGCAAGTTGGTGCTTAATATATTTCCAAGTGTTGATACGGGCACCTGTGCCCAATCAATACGTCAATTTAACCAAGAAGCGGCGGAATTGGATGGCACCAAGGTTTTGTGCATTTCCAAAGATCTCCCGTTT
Source organism: Bacteroidota bacterium (assembly GCA_039196145.1). Lineage (GTDB taxonomy): Bacteria > Bacteroidota > Bacteroidia > Flavobacteriales > Flavobacteriaceae > Flagellimonas. Next base: position 725 of record JBCCUY010000064.1, on the reverse strand, counting down.
GCCCAAAAAAGATTCTGCGGAGCCGAGGGCATCGAAAATGTAGATATGCTTTCCGACTATAAATCAGGGGATTTTGGACGAGCCTATGGTCTTACTTTTGCCGACAGTGCTTTCGAATCTCTCCACTCCAGATGTGTGGTGGTATTGGATGAAACCGGCAAGGTAGTTTACACGGAGCAGGTGCAAGAAACCGCTGATGAACCCAATTATAAAGCCGCCCTCGAGGCTTTAATGGATGCCTAAGGAGCCATTCTTAATCAATAGGATTAAAAGTGTTGGTTTTGCCTTTAAAGGGCTGTTTTTGTTATTGCGGACCGAAGCCAGCATAAAAATCCAATTTGTAATTGCCTTGGTGGTAACCGGGGCAGGATTTTATTTCGAAATTTCCAAGACAGAGTGGATGCTACAATTATTTGCCATTGGGATGGTCATGGGCATTGAGGGAATGAACACTGCCATTGAAAAATTATCGGATTATGTGCAACCGGAAAGAGACCCGAAAATTGGGTTCATAAAGGATGTTTCAGCCGGAGCGGTGATGGTGGTATCTATTATTGCAAGTATTGTGGGCCTAATAATTTACCTGCCTAAAATGATTTGATCGACGTCTGTTTCCCTCGTAAGCATCGTAAATTTGTAAATTAGCCCCGTTATTAATCAATTGCATGGCCAAAAAGAGGACGAAATCCAAATCTAAACCCACCAAAAAGTCTTTTTCATTAAAG
>JBCCUY010000063.1:0-12549 GCA_039196145.1 Bacteroidota bacterium | reverse complement strand
TTTATTTTTTTGTATTTAAGATTTATTGCCAAAAAAAACAATAAACCAACAAAAAACCATTTTTTAAACAAAAAAAAACACCAACAAAAAAAACACAAAACACGACCGTGAATTTGGCACATGGAGCGAGAGTTTTGAGAAGGCGTTCGGGTATGGCATTAGTCCAGAAACATTGGCCAGAACTTGGAAACAAATTCCCTATTACCTCATTTTTGATGAGCACGAACCTGTGGGCACTATCATTTTATACAAAACGGGGCACGTAGCAGGAGTGCATAGTTTGGGTATTTTACCCAAAAAAAGAAGACAAGGCTATCCTACCGAAATTATGAAGCATACACTGAACATGGCTGTGGATAAAGGAGCGACATTGGCAACTTTGCAGGCATCCGAAATGGCAAAAAACCTGTACACCAAAATGGGATTCACCTTGGATTTCAAACTTGTCAATTATGAATATATCAGCTTGTGAACCCAAGCAATTCTAAGTTATCTTTGATATGTGAAGCATTTCAAGACCATATCGGATTACAACCAAGGGATAAACATTGACCCACCTAAACATCCGCATTTCGATATTAGGAGTTTTGAAGAGAACATGGCGAGCGTACATAGTCGAATGCCTGTTTTTAGACATGAATTTTATGCCATTGCTGTTAAGGCAGATGGTGACGGTAAGGCCGTATCAGGGCAATTTTCAGATTTCCCCGAAGGGACCACAATTTTTTTTAATACTCCTTTCCAACTCATATCTTGGGACATCATTCCCAATTGGAAAGGCTATTATATCATATTCAGTCAGGATTTTGTTGCCCAATCCAACACCCTATCGCAATTGCTAAAACTATTTCCTTTTTTAAAAATGGAAAAGTCCATTCCTTTTGAGATTCCAAGTGAACAGCTTCCAACCGTATTGGGCATCTTTCAGCATATATGGGAAGAATATAAGGGAAATGCGTCCGATAAATTCCACGTCATAGAAGCTCAGGTTTACCTTCTATTATGTATTGTAAAGCGCCTCTTTGAACAGCAAGTGGATCATCAAACGGCAGAGTCAGGACTTAAGACGGCGGACTTGAAATTGCTTTCACGATACCAAACCATGATTCAGACCAGTTTCTATCCCAATGCAACATTAGAGACGTTCGCCAACCTCCACTCTACCAGTTATTATGCCCAAAAGTTGTGCGTTCATCCCAACCACCTCAACGCTGTGGTTAAAAGTATCTCTGGAATCACTGCCCTAAACCATATCCACAACCACGTACTGGTCTTGTCAAAATCCTATCTGGTCCAAACGGATTGGAGCATAAAGGAAATCGCCTACACCCTCTATTTTGACACCCCTAATAATTTCAGCACCTTTTTTAAGCGAAAGGCCGGCATTACCCCATTGGAATATCGTCAAAAGGCTAATCTTTGAAATCTATACCTCCTGCTTTGATATCCTAATCTGTCAGCGCTGTTACTTTCTGAGCTTTGTATCAAGAAAGTCAAGAAAGAATGAAGACAATTGTATTTGGGGCCATTGCCCTGTTATCTGTAACCCTTAACGCACAGCACATGAAAAATCCGACAGAAGTTGTGACCCAACTGTTCGTGGCCACCGACCAACAGAATTGGGATCAAGTGAAACAAACTTTTGATTCCGAGGTAGCTCTGGATTATTCCTCCATGACCGGAAATCCTAAGTCCCAACAATCACCCGATGAGATAACTACAGCTTGGAAAGGTATTCTTCCAGGATTCGAATCCACCCATCACCAACTCGGAAACTTTATTGTTAAGGGCGATGGTGACACGGCCCAAGTCTTCTGCTATGGTACTGCCGCCCATTATTTAACCAACGAGGGCGGCAATCTCTGGACCGTAGTGGGCACCTATGAGTTTGATTTGACAAAAAATGCTCTTGGGCAATGGAAGATTATCACCATGACCTTCAATTTCAAATATCAGGACGGAAACACCTCGTTGCCGGAAAAAGCCATTGATAACCTAAAATAGTATGGACATGAAAACGATTTTTTCCGTAGTCCTGCTGGGACTGCTACTGTTCGGGTGTTCACGTACCAAACAAAAGCAACAACATATGCTAGAAACAGAAAATCACAGGAAAACAGAAATCGCAGAACAAAACAAAAATACCGTTTTGGTATTTTTCAAATCCCTGGAGAACGAAGATGTCGAGGCTGTTGTCGACTTGTTTGCAGAAGATGGCAGGCACCACAATCCCTACGCGTCTGGAATTTTTCCAGAAGGTGCGAGCGGTAAAAAGGAGATTCGAAATTACTGGGCTCCAGTATTCCCAAATTTTGATGGTATGGAATTCCCCATTGAGGAAATCCATGCCATGGAAGACCCCGCAATGGTCTTTGTAAAATATCAAGGAAAGATTACCCTTAAAAACAATGCGGGCATTAATAAGAACATGTATTATTCCACCTTCAAATTTGATAGCGAAGGCCATATTACAGAGTACGTCGAAATTTTTAATCCCATCACTGCCGCGCGAGGCTTCGGCATGCTGGACAAAATCAAATAAAAATGAAAAAAACACTTATCGTATTTGGTGTTTTTATGCTCTCCATAGCATGTAACCAAAAAGTGAATAAAGAAACGGTAGCACAAAACAAAACATTAAAAACTAGAGAAAAAATGGAAAAAATAGGCTTTGAAAGCGAGGGCGTTAAACTTGTCGGAATTCTGTACTTCCCCAAGGATTTTGATTCCTCCAAAACGTATCCCGGAATTGTTGTTTCAGGCAGCTGGACCACGGTCAAAGAGCAAATGGCCGGCTTGTATGCCAAAAAGTTAGCCGAAAAAGGATTTATCACCCTGGCATTCGATTTCAGAAATTTTGGAGAAAGTGAAGGTGAACCCCGTTTTTATGAAAGTCCAGCCTTAAAAAAAATCGACATTAAAAATGCGGTATCCTTTCTGGAGCTTCGTCCTGAGGTGGACAACTCAAAAATTGGGGGTTTTGGCGTATGTGCCGGAGCGATGTATACATTGATGGCAGCGTCCGAAGACGACCGAATCAAATCCGTGGTTACCACAGCTTCCTGGTTGCACGATGCTGATGCCGTAAAGTTATTCTACGGAGGGGAAGAGGGTGTAAATGCCAAAATCAAGGCTGCCCAAAAAGCCAAGATGGACTATGCCCAAAATGGCACGGTACAGTATATTCCATCCATATCCACAGAAGATACCTCTGCAGCCATGTACGGACCATACGATTATTACCTTAATCCCGAACGAGGGGCAATTAAGGAATGGAGTGCGGACAAGTTTGCAGTGATGTCCTGGGAAGACTGGTTAACGGCAGATCCCATGCCATCTGCAAAAGATTTGAATGTCCCAACCCTGATGATTCATTCGGACGGCGCGGTACTTCCCCAATACACTAAAAATTATTTTGAAAAAATTGCAGCCAGCGATAAAAAACTGCATTGGATGGAAACAGATTTGGAGTCCCCTTTCCATCAGTTCAACTATTATGATCAAGATGAGGAAGTCAACGAATCGGTCACAGAGGCATCAAAATGGTTCGCCCAAAAATTAAATTGAACTCGATGAACCGGGGTTTGTTAAACACAACGGCCATAGTTTAAACTATGGCCTCTTTTCTATTTGTAGGGGAAAAGTTCAACATAGATCGCAGTGGAATTCTTGTAATTTTCCTTATTTTTCCTAATGGAACTAACTGCTACTGAATTATGAAAAAAACTATCCTTTCTGTCTTAGCGTGGGGTATGTACACCATGGCTTTTTCCCAAAACAATGATTGGGTTATTTCGGCCTCTAACTTTGATGGCCAAAACTATTTTGGCGTTACCGTAGCCAATGGTATGGTAGGTCTGGTTTCTTCACCTGAGCCTTTTAAGGTGAAAGAAGTGGTGCTCAATGGTGCCTTTGACACCTATGGGCGGGGTAGGGTCTCCAACATTATGAAGGTCTTCAATACGGCAAACATCCAATTTTCCAATACCGGTTTTACAGAGGAGGATAAAAATGCGTATAATGAGCTGTTCAGCGGTAAAAACTTAATCTCCCATGAGCAATCCATCAACATGCGCTATGGGGAATTTACTTCCAAGGTGATATACAAAGGTCTAGAGGTTACGTATACCTTGCGTTCCTTAAGACATCTTCCTTTTACAAATATGGTAGATGTGACCATTAAAGCGAAACAAAACATTAAACTGGCCCCTACTTCGATCATTTCAGCGCCAGAAATTCTCAGGGATGTGAACAATTATTTTGCCATGGTCGATGTACCGGGCAGGGAACAAATTCCATTAATGACCTCTACCGCAATGAGCCCGACCGGAAGATTGAAGGTTGCGGCGTCCAGCAGTTGGCTCATGAAGGAAGATCATCCATATCTCATTCATGAAGAAAAAAACTACGGTGATCATTCGCTTAAGCTGTATCGAGATCTTAAAAAGGGAGAGACCCTATCATTTACCGTTTTTGGAACAGTTTGTACCTCGGAACAGTTTGCTGATCCACAGAACGAAGCGGAACGACTCACACTTTATGCGTTTTTAGAAGGAAGACAACGAAATATTGACAGGCATAGAGCAGCATGGGACCAACTTTGGAACTCCGGCGATATTGAGATTACCGGACAACCAGACCTCACCAAGGACATTCGTTTTGCGCTATACCATATGTATTCCTTTGCCCGCGCCGGCACCGCCTATAGTATGTCACCCATGGGACTGTCCGGGCTGGGCTACAACGGACATGTATTTTGGGATACCGAACTTTGGATGTATCCTCCCCTATTGATGTTGCAACCTGACATAGCCAAATCCTTGTTGGAATACCGCTTTGAACGTTTGGATGCTGCAAAACAAAATGCCTTCAGTCATGGATACCAAGGTGCAATGTTCCCCTGGGAATCAGATCAAGATGGACAAGAGGCCACACCCCTTTGGGCGCTTACCGGTCCTTTTGAACATCATATCACCGGTGATATTGGTTGGGCCTGTTGGAAGTATTACCAAGTGACCAAGGACAAGGATTGGCTTGCCAATAGAGGATATCCCATGATGAAGGAGGTGGCCGATTTTTGGGTGAGTAGGGTGGATAAAAACCCAGATGGTTCCTTGAGCATCCTAAATGTGGTTGGTGCCGACGAATATGCAGAGGGAGTAGATGACAATGCTTTCACCAATGGAGTGGCAAAGGTAGCGTTGGACTATGCAGCTCGGGCAGCAGAAGAATTGGGTTTTACACCTAATCCCGAATGGCGCACCACCGCCAACAACATTCGCTTATTGACCTTCCCTGACGGGGTTACAAGGGAACACGCAACCTACGAAGGGGAAACTATAAAACAGGCAGATGTCAATTTATTGTCCTACCCCTTGGAACTTATCCGAGACCCGGAGGCCATAAAAAAAGATATTGATTATTATACTCCCAGATATGATGTAGGCGGTCCCGCCATGGGTTTTGCCATTCTATCCATCCTATACAATTGGACAGGAAATAGCACTAAAGCTCTTCAACTGTTTAAACAGGGATATCAACCTAACCGGGTTCCTCCCTTTGGGGTAATCTCAGAAATGGCAGGAGGTTCCAATCCATATTTTGCCACTGGAGCCGGCGGAATGCTCCAAAACGTAATTGCAGGCTATGGTGGTCTGGAGGTAACGGACAATGGCGTGGAACGCACTGTGGAAACCAAATTGCCAAAGGGTTGGGGCACATTGATCATCAAAGGAATTGGCAAGGACAACGAGACCGTTGAAATCATCGAGTAGAGTAAGGAAATGTATTTTTGGTTTAACATCCAAGTGCACGGGAGCGTTGATACCATTGCGCTGATCGCACTGTATCAAAGGTGTTTAGAACACATTGGTGCAGATTGTACTTTTAGTTCCAGTATCCTTCCTTAAAAAGTATAATTAGTACCAATAGCGCAGCAGCACAAAGAATTCCAAGCGATCCGTAGATTTGATTTTTTACATTTTCCATGTCTTGAGGCTGATTTTCAACAAGATAAGAAATTTGTGGTAGTATTCATTATTGTGGAGCGAATTTATCTTACAGGAGGTTATTTTCCACTTGGGCCAGTAGTTTCACCTATTACCTACCAACTTTTTTACTAAAGTAAAATAGCATATCCGTTGACGGTGCTTTGGTCAAACCTAACTGATGGCCAAGCGTTACCAGCTGGCCGCGATGGTAGGTACTATGGTTCATGCAGTGTTGGATAAGTTCATGTTGTGGAAACCTTCCCCTTAGGTACTTGGAATCAATCTCCCTTAACTCATTAAAGTGAGGCTGACCTTCAGTATAGGAAACAAATGCGGTAGATTGTTCCAGGAGGTTTGCATAACTATCCTGAATGGAGTCCGGTTTGGGGCTTTTACCTAAAGTTCCTGTTAGAATTTCATAGTATGCCATTTCACCTTCCAAAATATGGTTTACTGTTTTGATGATACTGGGAAAACTTGATGGACTTTCTCTTATGATCAATACTTCATCATTGGCCTTCAACCATGCAACCAACCGCTTATTCGCCCAAAGATTAAACCTGACCAGTTCTATGATGTGCTTGTTGGCACCCATTGGGAATATATTTTGGAATCATTAGCTACTCGACATCATAAATGTATGATTTCTCTCCTATCCCATAACAATAGTGAGGTTTGATATTTCAAAATCACAGGCCAAGTTCATCCATTTTTTTCTTTTCGTATCTGCTGTCTTCGGCAGGATACCTAAGTCGTTTTTCAAACTTTCCAGATTGTTTGGCCATGGACCAAATAAGACTTTCACCAGCAAAATCTGGATTTGGAATCTGCTGAAAGGTAGAATCCTTAAAGGCCGTGCCCGCATCCACCAATTTCCAGCCTTTTGCCTTAAACTCCGAAATAAGATCTCCCAAAAAAAGGGCCGAAACAAGATTGTGATGGAGTAAAAGTGTATGGTTGATATGTCTTCCGTTAAGTTCCCAAGACAGTTTTTCATAGTACTCCGCCCGCTCCAGAATATGTTGCAGGTAAAAATCCCTAAACGCATCTATCTGCGTATTGGAAATACCAACTTTCTTGATTTTTTGAATCAAACGATGGTTTACGTACCAGTCGGAGGCATCAATGGTAACATAACCGTTAGAATAGTTGTGGCGTGACAAAATGGCCCTTATACTATCTACCTTGCTCGAGTTTTGCCCCTCCTTTAGATAGGGGAACCGGAAAAGTTTGACACTGTTATCAAACTTCGAAATAATCGAATCTGTCCGCAGCAATTCCGACTCAAAAACCCTAGCAGTATGGTTCTCAGTATTGAAATTTGGGTGGGTAAAGGTATGATTGGCGATAAGATGGCCCTTATCGTCCCAACTTTTTAAAAGCTGCTGCCCTTTTATATCCAATTTGTTACTACCGGTCACAAAAAATGCAGCCGTAAGATCTTCTCTTTCCAGATGGGACAAAATCATTTGGTTCCATTCCTCAAAAGGGAAGCCAACCAAATCTGAAGTAATCCCATCATCAAACGTAAAGCTCACTGTAGGTATACTCTCCTCATTAAGGTCAATATTGGAGCTTTCTATTTTTTGGGATGACGGGTTTTTGCATCCGAGTATCAAGGCACAAAGCAAATACGTATGGGCAGGAATCAATTTCATTAGGGTTTGTTCAATACTTAGGTCCAATTAAATATACGCCTATTATGGTCGAAGAACCGCATGGATATCAGCATAAAACTCTGTGGCATTCTCCACCATATGCCAATGCCCAATACCTTTATACTTTTTGTTGGGAAGTTTATGTTTTTTGATAAACGCTTGGGTCTCCGATGGGGTATCCCGGTCTCCCCAAATATAGATTTTGTTGCAAGTCAAGTCCCTAAACTCGAATCCACACCGGTTTTCCTTTGTATATTCTTGACTGGTTTCACTCCAGTTAAGCATACCCTTGGGGCTAGCCAACATAAAACTGCCGTAATACCGCTTGTATCGATCCTCCAACATGGCCCTCTCAAAGATTTCTTGGCCAAAGGACTCCATAAAGTCCTGAATGGATTTGAATTTCAAAGGTTTACTGGAAAAATAACCATCAGCCTCTGTCAGATTTCCTTCTACACTGAAAAAATAGTTTATTCTATTCCTTAAGCTACGACAAATCCATGTGCCGGCAAGGCTTCCCAAAGAATGGGAAATTACATTCACCTTTTGCTGACTTCCGGTTTCCTCCTCAATTACTTTGGAGAGTATTTCGGCATGTTGATCAATAGAAGGGTATTTCCTTTGTAAAGGACTGGAGCCAAAACCTGGCATATCTACTACATATATATTGAAGTCATCGCAAAGTGGGGATTCAAAAACCTCTCTGTAAGCAAGGCCCGAATCAGCAAAACCATGTATGCACCAAATAGATTGCCTGGAGAAATCAATTTGGTTATGCCTAATAAAAAAACCATGTAGTACCTTGATTTTCATAGCAACGTTTTAATCCCAAAAAGAGGTGTTTTTTCCACAAACATCGATTTTGGTTCCAAAAACTTAAATCGGAATTCCACATGGTCCATCCAGTTCAACTATGATTGCAATCCGATTTAAATGAGGGTCATTCCAATTTTTCGGGGCCTTCGGTATCATTGGTAATCCTCCAGCGCTCATTTTGTATGGATCTATAGATTATTTCAAAATACAGTCCTTCTTCCAATAATTGCCTTAAACTATTTCGCAACAGCAGATAGTCCTTTTTGGAATTTTTCACCTCCAAAATATTATACGAAGTGTTAACCGGGATGGCCATTCCTCTATCCAAAGTGGAATGGGAAATGGCCTTGATGCTGTCCATTGCGGGCATCCTATTTTTAAGCACATCATACACTTCATTATCAAAATCTGTCAAATCAAAGGTCTTGCCCTTATGCATAATGGCCACGCGTTCTATTATCGCCGGACCAACGCCATAGTTTTCTAGAGAAAGAGTATAACTGTTGCCTCCATTGTCATCCGAAATTGAAAGAGACAAATACGGCAAAATGGACAGATAGTTTTGCCGACTCATCAGATTGGTCTGATAAATGAAAATTATCAGGGTAATAAAGCTAATGATCATGGCGGTCATGCTAAGAATACGTTCTGAATTCCATTTGATTTTTATGGCCATACTAAGATTGAAAAATGGTTTTTACGTTATCACTTAGGAACCCTGAAAATAAAATAAAAAGTCCATCCCTCCAGTTGCAATGCCTTTTTATTGGTAGTTTTAGTCCGTGCCAACAGTTTTTTATGAGAACACTCTTACTGTCATTCCTCCTACTTTCGTCATACCTTGGATTCACCCAGGAAAAACCATCGTTTGAAAGCCGCAGTGGAAAAGATTCTTTAAGTGGACGGCATTTTGGAGATTATGTAAGACCTAAAGATGGCATCGTCCTACCTGAAGAACTTACTGAAAACTACTCGCTTCCAACTTTCAAAAAATGCAGTAAGACGGTAGGAAGGGAAGCCCAGAGAAAGTGTTTTGGGGATATATTTTATGCCAACATTCGCAAGAAGCTGTTATTGCCCATGGATGGAGTACCCGGTACCGAGGTTGCCTTGGAAGTGAAAATGGTTTTTCAGAAAAATGGAGAAGTTGGCCAAATAGAATTTCTGTACTCCAACGACCCAACGGGAAGTTTGGAAAAAGCCGTCATGAAGATGCTGCGAAAACTGCCAAAATTTGCACCGGGTACCAAAGACGGAACTCCTGTGGACTATCCCTTTAGTTTCCCACTTAAGATTACTTATTAGAAATTGCTTATCCCATAGGAAAGGAGTACAGATTTTTATAGAGCCGTCTCTATTTCATGTATGTATGGAAGAAGGCAATCATTTTTTCAGGATTGATCCCAAAATAATTATATCCATCAAACCTACGATTTGTCCCTTCTATCCAGAACAATTCCTTTTGATCGGAACCAATGGCATCAAAGATTTCCTGGGCGTCTTTTGGATTATCTGTCCAAACGTCATTCAGGACTTGGGCCATAAAGTAGGGTACCTTAACGGCATGGGCATAATTCTGGGGGCGCATTTCCTGATTGGTAAAACCGCCGAGTTTTATTTGTTCCAAATCCATAAGTTCCATATACGCTCCCAACCCCATCAATCCTGCAAATGAGGTCATCAAGGCCGTCATGGAAACCGTCAAGGGTCCAAAGAAGCATTTAATGGTTTCAAACAGTTCTGGATGCCTATACATGGCCTCATAGGCTGCGTTTCCTCCGGTACAACGGTTGTACAGACCACATTGCATTTGACTTAATTTTGGATGGTTTTGCACAAACTGTTGAGCCCCAACGACATCCCGCCATTCGTATCTGCCAATACCACAAATCCCACCATTGGCAGCACCACTGTTACCATGATTTCTTAGGTCGTAGGCCAAAAGATTGTATCCTGCCCGTGACAAATGTCCCATATGGGATACAAAATCAATTTCAAGGGTGTCCACTCCTGAGAAAGGCTCACCAAAATGACCTGTAAAACCGGATCGGCTCATGGGCATGGGATGGTTAATGACAACCAACTTATCCGATTCTCCAAGCACGGACGGTATATACCATCCTTCCAAGGGCGTTCCATCACTTGAAGGGAAACAAACATCTTCCCACACTTCCATACCATGGTCGGCTGGCGTTTTGTGCACGGGAGTCCTAAACATGGGGCGAACTGCAAATTCAGCCAGATATTTAAGGGTTCCATAATCCTGTTCCGAAATTGCTTTCTGCTGTGCCATAGCTTTGCTATAGGCCTCATCCCCCAGTCTGTTCCCAAGGGTATGGTCAATAGTATATTCAAGGGTTTTTTCGAACATGGCTTTCACTTTTAAGTCGATAAAAAATACAGCTCAAATATCTACTGAACCACTAGAAAGTAATGAACACAAATTCCGGTAAAACGGATACAAATTACAGGTTGGAAAAGTTGGAAGGTGAAACCCCCGTTACTTTGCGAAAAAGTCTGGAAAAATAATTCGGATATTCAAACCCAAGTTGATAGGCAATTTCGGAAATCGTAGATTTTTCCTGGACCAACAAAGACTTGGCCACCTTCACAATATGCTGATGGATATGTTCCAATGCAGGCTTTCCTGAATAAAACTTAATGACATCACTCAAATAGTTGGGTGTAACATGCAGCTGCGTGGCAAAATAGCTGACGGAAGGTTGGACGGATTTGGTGTTTTCACTGTAGTAATTTTCCAATAGATAAAAGAAATCATTGACCAATTTGCTATACTGTTCCTTTCTTTCACCAAATTGTCTTCTATAGAATTGGGCCACATGCGCAAAGATGAGATTGCAGTAAGCAAGAAGAAGATCTTTGGAAAACGTTTTTTTTGCATATTCGTTCAAGGCCGCCTGATAATGCTGGGTAACGATGAGTTCTTCATCTTTTTTTAGAAAAAGAGGTTCATGCAGACCATAGTTTAGAAAGGAGTATTCCAAATGTTGGTGGTTGGAAATTAGATCTTCCGCAATATGAATGAAAAAGCCCTTCCAAGGCACATCCGTTTTCCATTCTATCGGTTGGTTTGGACTTGAGAAGTACATAAAGCCCCTTTCTTTATTGTCTTCAAGGCCATATTTGATGGAGATGCGATAAAAATTAGGGTACACAGGAGGGGAAGAGAGCCGAAAGTCCCCAGCATACGCACCAATATCAATGAGATCGTGCTTGGGCGACCGTATGTTAGTATACTCGTTGAAGGATGCTATGCTCTTAAATCTCATGATTTGTAAAATCCAACCCAAAGGGATGGTTTTAAAGCCTGAATTTAAATAAAATGCAACTATAAATTGCAGTCAAAACAAAGAGCGGTTATGATAGAATTATGGCTTCAACCGACGTTTTGGCCGACCGTGCAGCCGTATGAACGGAAACCCAATCACTTCCATCGGTATAGGCGCCCCCGGCAAAATACAGTTTGTTGGCAACCGGTTGGCCCAAGGTCTTGACCATTCGCCAATTTGCGTAATCGGTCATATACCCTCCTCTGATAAAGGGTTCCCCATTCCAGTTTTGGGTTATGTGCTTGATATAGCTCGGGGTCGCCCTGTTGTTGTAAATTCCATCCAGTTCATTTAAGATATAATCTTTCAAATCACTGCCCTCTAGGGAAATAAAGTCTTGTGCCGGTGTGCCCACCACGAACAATCCAAGGATATTTTTGTCGGTCTGCTGGCCATGTGCCGCATTGTAATACATTTTTTGACCGTCCTGTTTTGGGTTGACCCTAAATACATATTCCTCATCATAAAATTTGGTGGAAAACTCAAAAAAGGCCTTAAACCCTTCCCAGATCCTTGTACCGTCAATGGCTTCCAATTTGTCTTTTGGGAGGCTTGGAGTAAAGCTGATATCCCTGTCCTGAAGAATTTTCAATGGAACGGATAGTACCACCTTGTCTGCCAAATGTCGGCCATCTTGGGTAGTAACCACGATTTGGTCACCAGAATAATCGATGGATTTTACTATGGTATTGAACGAGATTTTGTTGGAAATTGATGGAACTACGTACTCCTCAA
>JBCCUY010000062.1:0-12584 GCA_039196145.1 Bacteroidota bacterium | reverse complement strand
TTGGATGATGAAAAAAAATAATAAACAAATAAAACAGATCCTATGTTTGGCTCTAGTATTTGTGGGTGTTTTCACTTATGGTCAAAACACAATTGAGGGTACTGTGACCGCTGCATTGGACAATTTGCCTCTACCAGGCGTTAATGTAGTAGTAAAAGGTACGAACAATGGGGTTTCCACTAATTTTGACGGTGAGTACTCCATAAATGTTTTGCAAAATGAAACATTGGTTTTTTCTTACATAGGTTACAAAACTAAAGAGGTGATAGTTGGTGAAGAAACAACGATAAATGTTTCATTGGAGGAAGATACACAACAACTCGACGCTGTTGTTGTAATAGGGTATGGGTCTTCCAATAAAAAAGATTTGACCACATCGGTAGCCTCTGTTTCGAGTAGGGATTTTGAAAAGCAGCCATTGGCAAGGGCAGAAGATGCCCTCTTGGGAAGAACGGCCGGTGTACAAGTTCTAAAAAATTCAGGAGCTCCCGGAAGTGATATTAGAGTCCGTGTTCGTGGGCTTAACTCTATTAATGGAGACAATAACCCATTGGTGGTTATTGATGGAATCATTGGTGGGGATTTAGCTTCAATCAATACAAACGATATTCAAACTTTCGACATTTTAAAGGATGCGTCAGCTACTGCGATATATGGGTCCAGAGGTGCCAATGGTGTTATTTTGATTACAACAAAGCAAGGGCAAGATGGTCCAGCGAAAATTGATATAAATTATTTTACTTCTGTATCGTCAGTGCCGAATACAATCGATTTAATTACTCCTCAGCAATTTGCTGATTTCGTCAATGAAGGTATTTCTGACCCTGCTGACTTCATTAGTGTTTCGGGAGACGGAGTGGATTATCAAGATATTTATTTCCAGACAGCAATAGCGAATAACATACAGATATCCGCTAGTGGAAAAACGGGAAATACTTCATATTTTTTATCAGGGAATTTAGTTGATCAGGAAGGTATTGTTTTTAATTCCGACTATAAGCGATATACATTAAGATCAAATCTTAAAACTGATATAAACGATAAATTCTCTGTTGGATTAAATCTTTTTGCGAGTAGGGAAGATGCTTTTAACTTAATAAATGGAGGTACATCAACTGACGAACGTGGTGGGGTGACGGCTTTATTAAATTTTGACCCCACGCTTCCGTTGAGAGATGCCGACGGCAATTTTTCTTTGTCTTCAATACATGGTACTGGGTTAGTGAATCCTTATGCGGTTAGAGCCGAAAGATTCAGTGATTTGATCGAGAACAGTTTCAATGCGAATCTTAATTTATCCTATGACATAAACGATAATTTGAACTTTACGGTTTTGGCAGGTAGCATTATAACCAATAGAGCAAGCGAGACTTTTTCAGGAATTCCTGCGGGTACAGATGATTTGGCGCCACCTAATGCTAGTTTTAGTTCAAGAGAAATCTTTACCTATCAATTGAGTAATATTTTGACATGGTCTAAAGTATTTGGCAAGAACAGCCTAAAACTCACTGGAGTCTATGAATTGCAAGGGGCGGAAACAAGGACAAGAGGTTTTAATGCAAACCAATTTACCATAGATGGCATAAGGGATGGTTTTAATTTTGCAGAATTGGCCGCCAATCAAACAGTTAATGCTAACTTTAATCAATCTTCTCTACAGTCCTATTTGACAAGAGCACAATATGATTATGATAAGAGATTATATCTTACAGGAGCTATTCGTGTAGATGCCACTTCTAGATTTCGAGAGGGTAACAGAACCGGAGTGTTTCCCTCAGGATCAATAGCTTATAAATTAAAGTCTGATGGCAGTACGAAAATAAGAGTCGGGTATGGGGAAACTGGAAATCAAAATATTGCTCCGTTTTCAACATTTGCTAGATTCAATACGGGCAATGATGCTACATTTGGAGGTTCGGCACTGACGACAGGTATTGTGCTTGGATCTCCGGTAGATGAAAACCTTACTTGGGAGACCACCAAACAGATAAATGTAGGAGTTGATTTTGGTTTATTTGATGGTTATGTAAACGCTAGTGTTGATTGGTTTCAAAAAAATACTACAGATCTATTGGTAAGATTGCCCCAACCATTGACTGTTGGAGGTGGTAGCTTGCTTACCAATGCCGGTGAAATAAGAAACTCGGGTTTTGATGTTAATCTGAGGTCCACAATAGTGAACAAAGATAATTTTTCTTGGAATGCTAACTTAACTTTTTCCTATGTGGAAAATGAGGTTTTAGATTTAGCGGGGCTTGAAAACATAGGGCAAACGGTAGCTCCAACAGGTACTCCAATAGTAGCATATTTAATTGAAGAGGGGCAACCAATCGGTAACTTTTATGGAGCTACATTTTTAGGGGCTTGGCAAACTGGAGAAGATCCAAACCAGGTTGCTGGTAGTGCAAGATATGCTTTAGACGAAGAGGGTAATGTAATTAATGATGTAATTGGAAATGGTGTTCCAACAACTACCTGGGGGTTAAATCAAACATTCACATACAAGGATTTTGATTTAAATCTTTTATTGAGAGGGGTCCATGATTTTGATGTATATAATTTTACAAGAGCTGCAACGGCCCTTGCGGGTTCATCAACTACGGTTCCAACTTCGGTGGAGTTTCTGAACAGATGGACACCGGAAAATCAAACTAACATTCCTGCTTCGGGTACTAATATTTTTAACTCGTCCAGGTATGTAGAAGATGGGAGTTTTATAAGGTTAAGCAACGTCACTTTAGGGTATAATTTGAAAGATGTTGGAGTGTTCAATTCCTTGCGTTTATATTTAAGTGCACAAAACCTTTTTACTATTACTGATTATTCAGGATACGATCCGGAGGTTTCGTCAACAACTGGTTCCAGCTTGGGAGATGCTAACTCTTCAAACACTGGTGCCAACACGGGGAATACGGATACGGTACCTTCGACCGATCAAGGAGCTTTTCCTAACCCAAGAACGTTTACGTTAGGTGTGAATATTGGATTCTAAAAAAATTAAATTATGATAAAGATGAGAAAATTAAGTTTATTGAAAAGGATAGGATATGCTAGCTTGTTGAGTATATTGACGCTCACAGCTTTTATTGGATGTACTGATTTGGATGAAAACCCTACAGAGGCGGTATTGTCTCCGGATATTCTTACATCTGAAGAAACCCTTCAAGCAGCGGTTGCAGGAATGTATAGACAGTTGTTTGACGGGGCAAGATGGAATGCTTACTACATAGCTGGATATGGGGGAGACGATATCACTACGCATAGCGCATTGAATAAGATCGGGTTACGGGAATCTGACTGGAGAAGACAAACTCCGGATTCCGAAAGATTGATTGATAACGGAGGGGGCTCATATGGGGCTTCTTACAATGTCATCAGAACTGCAAACTCGATTATTGAAAACCGGGACAATATAACGGGTGGTACGCAGGAAGGAATAGATAGGCTGATGGGGGAGACATTTTTCCTAAGGGCATTTAGCTATTTTCATTTAACACGAACTTATGGTGAAGTGCCCATTATTAATTCATCCACGACCATTGATGAAATTCAAAAGGCCACTTTCCTGGAAGTATATGAGCAAATAGAAAGTGATTTGATTCAGGCAGAAACATTATTGCCAGATGTTTATCCGGATATACCCGTTGTTGGTGCACGGCCTAGCAAAGGTGCCGCTAGTGCATACTTGGCTAAACTTTATCTTCATTGGGGAGGATTTCCTATTAATGATGGCAGTAGATATGCAATGGCTGCCGCTAAAGCAAGGGAGGTTATTGACAATGAGGGTGTTTATGGTTATGGATTGACCGACAATTTCAGAGGATTGTGGACAGTTGCAAATCGATTCAGCCAAAATGAGAGTGTATTCGCTATGGTAACCTGTCTAGGTTGCGGTAATCTGGGCAACAGGACCACAGGTCGTTTGGGGTTACCAGGAGATGCAGGAGGCTGGAGAGAGACATTTGGAGAAATAACATTTTACAATGATATGGAAGCTGATGCTTTGGCCAATGGTACAGAACAGCGTTTCTCCGATACATTTGCAGATGACGTTTTGCCAAGAGCAAGTAATCCTGATGCCTCTGATTGGGAAAACTTTTCTGATGAACCGCACCCAGTATATCGTAAGGTCGTTGGAGGTGATTATGCAGAGACAATTAATACTACCAATAATGATATAAATCGCTATTTTATGCGATATGCTGAAGTGTTGTTGACCTATGCAGAGGCAAGTGCAAGAGCAGGTAGCTCTGGGGCAGATGCTTGGGAAGCGTTAAATCGAGTTAGAAGAAGAGCGGGGGCCACTGTGGATATAACATCGGGAGACCTTGCGGAATTGGCATTTCAAGAACGTGGTTGGGAACTTGCAGGAGAATTCGAAAGATGGCATGATTTGGTAAGAACCGATAGGGTAGTTGAATTTTTGGAAAGAAGGTCTCCTAATGAGCGTGTGGATGTAGTGAATAATATAGCACCATTAACTTCAGGTGAATTTTTATATTTTTCTCCTATACCTCGTCAAGAAATAAATTTAGCTCCGCAACTGGGGGAGTAACTTTATAGAAAATAGTAGTTGAGTTAGTTATTTTAGTTTGTTTGAACATCCTAATATTTGATATTAGGATGTTTTGTTTGTATTTGTAAAACCAGACAATTGTGCTGTTTCTGGCCATTATCCCCTATTGCATCTGTAATAAAAGTTAAGAAGTATGAGATATTTGACTATTCTGAGGAATCTTTTACTTGGAAGAACGGGAAAAACTTATCTAAACATTTTTCCAAGAGATAAAATGTTTGTTTTGTTAAATAAGACTATCCGAATTAGTTCTTTGCTGGGCTTAAGTTTTTTTTTGCATTTCACCGGCTGTAAATCTGATGCTAAACTAGAAGAGCACGAACCGCTGTTTGTGGAAGTTTCTGCTGCTACTTCAGGTATTGATTTTGAGAATGCAATCACTGAAAGTGAGGACTTTCATTACTATCAATATATCTATTCCTACAATGGAGCAGGTGTTGCTTCGGCTGATTTTAACAATGATGGTTTAATGGATTTGTTTTTTACGGCGAACACTTCAGGTAATAAGCTTTATTTAAACAAAGGGGATTTTCAATTTGAAGATATAACTCAACATGCAAAGATTGAGGCATTGAACGGTTTCAATATGGGGGTTTCCGTTGTTGATATAAACAGTGATGGATATATGGATATTTATATCTGCAGGGCTGGATGGTATGAAGAAGAAGAAAAGCTAAAGAACTTACTTTATATAAATAATGGAGACCTAACATTTACTGAGGTAGCCGAAAAATATGGATTAGCTGATGAGAATAGGTCTATTGCAGCTTGTTTTTTTGATTATGATAAAGACGGCGATCTTGATGTCTATATAGCCAATGCGCCCAACGTGACAAGGGACTACAGGGAAATATTGGATCTAGATGCAATAAAAAAAGATCCGAAAACACTTAAGCTTAAAGGAAGTGATAAACTTTACGAAAATAATGGTTCAGGAAAGTTTATCGATGTTTCAATTAATGCGGGAATTCATCCAGATAGAGCTTTTGGACTGAATCCACAGGTAGGAGATTTAAATGGTGATGGATGGATGGATGTATATGTTTCCAATGATTTTGATATGCCCGATTTTGCGTACATAAATAACGGAGATGGTACGTTTTCTGATAGAAGAAATCAATTGGTTAAACATATGTCCTTTTATAGTATGGGCAGTGATATTGCTGATATCAATAACGATGGAGAAAATGATTTAGTGGTTTTAGATATGAGTCCGGAAGATTATATCAGATCTAAAACAACCATGTCGATGACATCAATTGATAGATTTTGGGAAATGGTGGAAAATGGATATCATTATCAATACATGCACAATGTTCTTCAGGTAAACAATGGCAATGGTACATATAGTGAAGTGGGAAATATGGCAGGAATAGCCAATACGGATTGGAGTTGGGCACCACTTGTGGCAGACTTTGATTTGGATGGACACAAGGACATATTTATTACCAATGGTATTTACAGAGATGTTATAGATCAGGATATAAACAGAAAAATTGTTGAGGAAATCAGGGCCAAAGGGCAAAAACCGTCCCCTTCGGATTATTTGAAATATACGCAAATGCTGCCTCAACAAAAGCTTGACAATTATTTTTTTAAAAATAATGGAGATTTAACATTTTCTGACACCTCTAAAGAGTGGATAGACTTGGAATCTACATTTTCAAACGGGGCCGTATACGTCGATTTAGATAATGACGGTGATTTGGACATTGTTGTGAATAACATTAATGACACGGCTACCATATTGAAAAATAAGGCTATAGAAAATGATAAAGGCAGTTATTTGCAAATTCAACTTTTGGGTCCTGAAAACAATAAGAATGGAATCGGCACCAAAGTAACTTTGAGCTTTGATAATGGACAACAACAGGTTAGGAATGTTGTGCGGTCAAGAGGATACCTGTCCGCTATATCAAATAAAGTCCATTTTGGGTTTCTTAGAGATGCGGTTATCACTGAGGCTGTGGTGCAATGGCCTGATGGAAAAACCCAAGCACTGCATAATAGCGAAAATAATCAATTGCTTACTGTTAGATATGACGATGCAAATCATAGTATTGTTCCAAAAGAAATAACCAAAGAGGCTCTGTTTCAGGAAGTTCCATTTAATTACGGCCATAAGGATAGTATTTTTGATGATTTTCAAATTCAACTATTACTTCCACATAAACTTTCACAATTGGGACCTGGAGCGGCCTTAGGGGATGTGAACAATGATGGTTTTCAAGATATATATCTTGGAGGAGGTTATATGCAAGAAGGAGCTCTTATGATTGGGCAGCCATCAGGAAAATTCAAAAAACAACCTGTTCTTGATTTTAAGGCGGATCTTAAGCACGAAGATACGGGAGCTACGTTTTTTGATATTGATAACGATGGTGATTTGGATTTATATGTAGTGAGTGGAAGTTATGAGTTTGCGGAACACTCTCCTTTATTTAAGGATAGAATTTATATAAACAATGGCCAAGGTCAATTTGTGAAATGTGATGATTGCCTTCCTGAATTTTTTGAATCTGGAAGTGTCGTAACTGCAGGGGATTTTGATAATGATGGTGATGATGACTTGTTTGTCGGCAGCAGGTTAATATCCGGTAGATATCCTTATGCACCAAAGAGTTACCTGCTCGAAAACCAAAATGGTGCTTTTAAAGTAAAAACCGAATCATTGGCTCCGGAATTGCTTAATATTGGTATGGTTACAGATGCAGTGTGGAATGATATTGATAATGATGGTGACTTAGATTTAATATTAACGGGTGAATGGATGGGTGTAGAGGTATTTATAAACCAGGTGGGGCGTTTATCTAAAAGTGATAGTTATCCGGTACTGTCTGGTTCAAAGGGCTGGTGGAACAAGCTGATGATAGATGATATTGATGGTGATGGTGATAAAGATATAATAGCAGGAAATTTGGGGACAAATAGCAAATACCATGCATCTGCAGAAAAACCATTTCATATCTATACGAAAGATTTCGACTACAACGGTACTGAAGATGTTGTTCTGGCTAAATATTATGGCAATAAACAAGTACCTATAAGAGGGAAGTCCTGCACGGCCCAACAGATGCCATTTTTGCATGAAAAGATCAAAACGTACAATGATTTTGCAAATAACGATTTAAAGGGTATCCTAGGTGAAGGACTAGAATCGGCTCTTCACCTTGAAGTCACAGAATTTAGCTCTGGGATATTTATGAATAATGGTGGCGTTGGCTTTGAATTTCAACCCTTGCCTAATACATGTCAAAAATCACCAATTAATTCCATAGTATATAGTGATTTCGATGGTGACGGGAATAAGGATCTGCTTCTCGCTGGAAACAACCATCAAATGGAAATTGAAACAACAAGAATGGACGCAGGGGTTACTTGCTTTTTAAGAGGTAATGGAATTGGTGATTTTTCCTATAAGCCCAATAAAGAAACAGGCTTATTCGCAGATAAGGATATTAGAAACATGTTGATCATTGAAAATGCAGATCATAATTATCTATTAATTGTAAATAATAATGGTGAGCATGGTTTGTATAGGTTACAATAAGAATGACCAACAATTAACAAGCTGAAATCCCCAGCTAATCTCGGGGAGAACAGATTCCTTCCAATAACGGGACGAGAGCAGTTTAGCATAAAACATAAAGGTACATATGGAACTGTCGAGCAACTGTTGGATTGGATTCTTTATCTGACATTCAAGCAATAGCATATCGGTCTAGATCCCATAGATTGCAGGTCGGAACTGCATGGAAACATCAAATTTATAGTGGCTGTTACCTTGCCGAAAAAGTTTCCCCAGATATCTATTCAATACCCCTTATTATCTCGAAATCAAGTATTTGTGGTTTAATTAAGGGAACAAAGCACATATGCCCCCTATGATATGACCATTTATACCTCTAACTTTTTGTATCTAATTACGAAATTGCGATATGCCAAATTTTATTGTATAATTCTAAAACCCCTGTATTATGGTAAAACATTTACTCGCAAAAATTTCTTTACTCTTTCTTGTTCTTCTACATGCTAATACCTTTGGCCAGGTAACGCATAATGATATTATGGAAGGCTTTCGCGCTTCACTAAGGTTTAACAAAGTGAATTTGGGCGCAACCTCTACAGACCCATGTGTTGCAGGTACCGGTTCCTCTATTACTTTGGATGCTGCCGTAACAGCTGATTTGGCCACTATACAATCCGATGGAAGTTGGACTGATATCGATTATACTGATTTATCTCCAGCTAATACATGGGAGCCTTATACGCATTTGCTACGTGTCTATCAATTTGCCGTGGCATACACTACAACTACCAGTACTCATTTCGGCAGTGCTACTTTGTATGATGCAATTGAAGATGGATTGGAGTTTTATTATTTGCAAGATCCGGATTGTACCAATTGGTGGCAGGTTGAAATAAGAGCACCAAGAATTTTGGGTAGAATTCTCCTGTTTATGAGAGATGGTAGTACGCAATTACCAGCTAGTTTAGAGAATGATATACTGGCAAGATTAGATACCATAATTCCAACACCTGCCAGATATACAGGTGCAAATAGAATAGATTACACTTTGTGGCACATTTACCAAGGATTGTTAAGGGATAGTGCTGCTGAGATTAGCGCAGCTGTAACTGATGCGTATTCTGTATATGAACTTACAACTGATGAAGGTATCCAACATGACTTTAGCTATAATCAACATGGGCCTCAGTTATATACCTTGAACTATGGTGAAGTTATTTTGGCGAGACTAAATGAAATTGCGACACAAATGGTTGGGAGTGCTTACGAATTTTCAGGGACCAATCTTAACAATTATACTAACTTTTTATTAGGTGATTTTGCAAAAGTTCGAAGAGGGGAGTATACTAGTTTTAGTGTGGCCGGGAGACAAATATCACTTCCAGGCAAAATAAAAGTAGGGGAAGGTCCTTATGGTGATGCGAAAATCATTGACCCTGCAAATGCTACGGTATATCAAACTATTATAGACAGGTCAGAAGGTGTTTTGTCCCCAGATAGTGATACAACTCCTGATAACACCTATTTCTATAGGTCTTTATTTACATCGCATAGCCGAACCGATTACAAGATTACCATATTGGGAAACTCCAGTAGGACATCTAAAACGGAAACAGGGAATAATGAAAATATAAAAGGACGTTTCTTGTCTGAAGGCGCAACTAATATTTTGATAAATGGGGATGAATATTTTAATATTTTCGCAGTTTGGGAATGGAATAAAATTCCAGGGACAACCACTCCAGAATATACAGGTACGGATTTAAGGCCACCCTCCAATTGGTCCTACTTGGGTTCCTCTACCTTCTCAGGTGGTGTTTCAGATGGTACTTATGGTGCACAAGTGTTCCATATGGATGAATACGATACACAAGCGAAAAAAGCTTGGTTTTTGTTTGATGATGAAATGGTCTGTCTGGGAACAGGTATTAATTCAACGGCAACTGAAAAAATTGCCACAACCATAAATCAAAGCCATCTGGAAGGCTCAGTGGTGGTTTCGGAAAATAACAGTCCAACCACACTTTCTACGACGGGGGAATTTACATACGGCAATGGGGTAGATTGGGTGTTGCATGACAGTATTGGCTATTTCTTTCCAAATGGTGGAAATCTAAAGTTGAGCAACCAAGCTCAATCTGGTTCTTGGGCTGACATCAATACCAAACTTTGTGCAGATACCGTGACTATGGATGTCTTTAAATTTTGGTTTGACCATGGAACTAACCCATTAGATGATTCTTACGCTTACATTGTGACTCCAGGGAAGGTTACAACTGCACAAATGCAGGCTTATGATATGAGTAATATAAAAATACTTCAAAACTCTGGTGATGTACAGGCAGTTAAAAATGAGTCTTTGGATATGATCCAAGTGGTATTTTATGAACCGACAACGGTTAATTTGGACGGGATTACCATAGGAGTTGACAAAGCTTGTTCACTAATTTTAAAAAATGTAAGTACGTCCAATGTGGATGTTTATGTTTCAGATCCAAGTGAAACAAGTGAGGGCGTCCAAATTGTTTGGGAATCTCCAAGTATCACGCCCATGAGGAAACTAATGGCAACGCTACCTTCGGGAACGGCTTATTTGGGATCCACGGTAAATTACACAATTGATTCAAATACACCGTTTGGATCTTCTTTGGCAAGCTACGAGTATACAGAAACATTTGAAAATATGACTTTGTCCGATTGGGGCACAGAGACCTATACGGGTGATAATGGTTTTAGTTGGACTGTGAATGCCAAAGGAGAATCCGGTCACTTTAACAATGGGAAGAATATCTATTTTCTTAGCGGTGAAACAGGGGTGACTTCGGGTACGATACCAGGAGGTATTGGGTCCTTTGAAGTACAGTGCTTGGACTTATGGGCTACGGGGAACGATAGGGTCATAGAATTATTGGTCAACGGTAATGTGGTGGATACCTTCACCCACAATGGAACGGAAATCTATACCTACACGGTAAACGATATCAATATTGAGGGGGATTTTACTTTGGCCATACGAAATGCTTCAGATACAGCGAGCAACAACACCCTTGTGATCGATAACATAAGTTGGAATTCGTATACGCCTCCGCCACCGACCTATGATTATACTGAGACCTTGGAGAACATGACGCTTTCCGATTGGGGCACAGAGACCTATACAGGTGATAATGGCTTTATTTGGAACGTGGATGCCAGAGGAGATTCCGGTCGCTTGAACAGCGGAAAAAACATCTATTTCCAAAATAGCAAGACCGGTATTACATCAGGTACGATACCTGGGGGTATTGGGGCCTTTTCGGTACAGTGCATGGATTTATGGTCCACAGGGAACGATAGGGTCATAGAATTACTGATAAATGGCAATGTGGTGGATACCTTTACCCACAATGGAACGGAAATCTACACTTATGCAGTAAACGATATCAATATTGAGGGGGATTTTACCTTGGCCATACGCAATGCTTCAGATACAGGGGGCAACAACAACCTTGTGATCGACAATATAAGTTGGAGTTCGTACGCGCCTCCGCCACCGACCTATGATTATACCGAGACCTTGGAGAACATGACACTTTCCGATTGGGGCACAGAGACCTATACGGGTGATAATGGCTTTAGCTGGAGTGTTGATGCCAAAGGGGAATCCGGTCGCTTGAACAGTGGAAAAAACATCTATTTCCAAAATAGCAAGACCGGTATTACATCAGGTACGATATCAGGGGGTATTGGGGCCTTTTCGGTACAGTGCATGGACTTATGGGCAACGGGCAACGATAGGGTCATAGAATTACTGGTCAATGGCAATGTGGTGGATACCTTTACCCACAATGGAACGGAGATCTACACCTACACGGTAAACGATATCAATATTGAGGGGGATTTTACTTTGGCCATTCGAAATGCTTCGGATACAGGAAGTAACAACACCCTTGTGATCGACAATATAAGTTGGAATTCATACACAGCTCCACCGCCGACCTATGATTATACCGAAACCTTGGAGAACATGACACTTTCCGGTTGGGGCACAGAGACCTATACAGGTGATAATGGCTTTAGCTGGAGTGTTGATGCCAGAGGAGAATCCGGTCGCTTGAACAGTGGAAATAACATCTATTTCCATAACAGCAAGACCGGTATTACATCAGGTACGATATCCGGGGGTATTGGATCCTTTTCGGTAGAGTGCATGGATTTATGGTCCACGGGCAACGATAGGGTCATAGAATTACTGGTCAATGGTAATGTGGTGGATACCTTTACCCACAATGGAACGGAGATCTATACCTACACGGTAAACGATATCAATATTGAAGGGGATTTTACCCTGGCCATACGCAACGCTTCCGGTACAGGAAGCAACAACACCCTTGTGATCGATAACATAAGTTGGAACTCCTACAGTGCTGGTACTTTTGCAAGAGCAATAATTTTATCCGATGAAGAACCAGAAGAACCAGAAGAACCATTGCTATCTAT
>JBCCUY010000061.1:0-12755 GCA_039196145.1 Bacteroidota bacterium | reverse complement strand
CTCAAACCATGTTTTGAATGCCTGCGGTTGGATATTATCCTGGATAAAAGCCAAACAGTTGTTCCACACGGAATTTGCAGTAACACTCATAAAAGTTTTTCCTTAGTTTAATGGTTAGCTTTAAAGCTTTTAGATTAAAGCATCAAAGGGTTTTTGGATGCTTATTGGATGCGACAAATATGTGAACAAAACTTTGAAAAAAAAAATGATTTTGCCATTGAATAATTTGTTTTTTTTTCGCATGTTTCCCTAACGTTAACCGAGCCTCTAAATATATAATTTTTCAGTTAAAATATGCGATTAAATTCATTTTCTTTTCGGGTTCGGTATGGTGAGACAGACCAGATGGGCGTGGTATACCACGGTAACTATGCACAGTATTTGGAAATGGGCAGAATAGAGTGGTTGAGGGCAATAGGAGTGTCTTATCGCAGCATGGAAGAAAATGGAATCATGCTTCCTGTAATTTCCCTACAAATCGATTATAAAAAATCTGCGCTATTTGATGACCTTCTCACGGTAGAGACCTCCATCAAAAAGCAACCCATGGTGAGAATAGAATTTGACTATAAAATCTATAATCAAAACCAAGAACTTCTTGCAGAGGCAAAAACCGTTTTGGCATTTATGGACAAGGTGAAAAACAAACCTACCCGGTGTCCGGACTATATATTGAAGAAATTGGATTTTTAATCCAATCGTTTCACATTTACATCCAACATCTCATTGAAAAACGCAACGGTATTGTCCTCCTCGCTTTGTCTAACGGCAATGACCATTGAGCAGTTTAACTCCATATTTTGGGAAATTATGGAAAGCCCCCGTTGTTTGATACCCCGCATGACTTTGTCCATTTGGGGGTAGCCAAAATCCAGTTGTAGCTTGGTTTGAAGCACTTTCTCTACAATTCTGGATTGCTCCAAGGCCATTTGGGCCGTTGCCTTATACGCCTGGATTAATCCGCCCACACCTAATTTGGTTCCGCCAAAAAAACGTACAACAGCAACCAGAACATTGGTAACACCAAAGGATTGAATTTGCCCATAGATGGGCATCCCGGCGGAATTATTGGGCTCACCGTCATCATTGGCCCGATAAACAGGGTTGATGGCCCCCAGTTGCCAGGCATAACAAACATGATTGGCGGTGTGGTGTTGTTTTCGAAGTGTTTCCACCAATGATTTCACTTCTGCTTTGGAACTTATTGGAAACGCATACCCATAAAACTTGCTTTTCCGATCTTTAAAAAGAACTTCCCTGGAAGGGGAGGCAATGGTCTTATACGTATCCTTTTCTTCCATCAGAATAAGGCAACCAAAATAATACTAAGCACAGCCAAAGCTATACCGCCCCAATTTTTGGGACTCAGGCGTTCCTTAAAAATCAAGATGCCCAAAAGGGTACACAACATTACCACTGCTACATTGTTTATAGTAAAAATAGCTGCACTGCTAAGTCCTTCGTTTTGCAATGCTTTGATCAAAAAATAGATGGAAAAGTAATTTGGCACACCCAGCACAATCCCCGCCAAAACATCTTTTAGGTTCATTTTGAACCTCCCTTGAATGGACTTGAAGCCAATAAAAACAAAACCGGAAAGTGCTGCAAATGCAAAGACCATGGCTGAGAAGATAGCAACTTCCTCTTTGTCCAAATGTCGTTCCTCAAAATACTTCATACTGGTATCTATAATTCCTGAACCAATAAAAACAAGTAAGGGTAGGAGCAGGGACTTCTTGGAAATGGTCAAGGATTTCTCTTTGATGGAGGTAAAATAAACAGCAGCAAGCGCCAATAGAATACCTGCTATCTGTAGTGCACTCAATTTTTCTTGGTATAGGATGACACCTATCACCACAGGAATGACCAAGGACATTTTGGTTGCCACAGAAGCCACGGCCACCCCTGCAACCTGGGAGGCTTTGGCCATAAGGTTGAAAATGAGGATAAAAAATACCCCCATACCCATGGCTCCCAAAAACCAAGAGGAACTGCTCAGCCCTTCAAAAGTGACCTCCCCCTCATAGAGCAAAACGCCTACCGTAAAAGCTACCACATAATTCACAACTATGGCATACGGTGTTTGTATCTTGAAGACATCAAAAAGTTTAAAAATGATAAAAATCAAGGTGGTACAGAGGACACTAAAGAGAAGATGTAGCATTTACAAATACGTTTTAAGTTGTGTAATGTCTTCTTTTCCAACCTGTAAATTCCATACTTTGATTCCCAGTTGGGCGGCGCTGTCTGTGTTTTCCTTGGTATCGTCCACAAAAAGGGTTTCTTCAGCGACCAGGTTGTTCTGCTGCAACACATAATCGAAAATCTCGGTATCCGGTTTGCGCATGCCCATTTCGTAGGAGAGATAGAACACTTCAAAGGAGTTTTTAAAGCGACCGAATTTCTCCCTTCCCATTTTTTCTTTTACAAATTCAATATGAATGTCGTTGGTATTGCTCAATAAGAAAAGTCTGTGCGTTTGTTCTCTGACCAGTTGTTCCACAAATTCCAAACGAGAATCAGGAAAATCTTTTAGGATGGCATTCCATGCTTTAACCAATTGTCCTTCTGTAGCTTTGGGAAAATGATGCCTTACTTCGGTTAGAAAGTTGGGAGAGCTAATCAATCCCTTTTCGTAGTCCTTAAATAGGGTGTCCAGTTCCGGTGTGAGGCCCTGAAAACCAAACTGGGCCATGGTAATTGGGGTAGCGGTTTTGTCCAAGTCGATAAAAATATCGCCGAAATCCAGTATAATGTTTTTAATCATTGCGGTATAGGGTTAAGGTGTCTGTTAGGATGGATTCAGTTTTCAAAGGATGTCCAGAAATTTTGGGAGCCTGCAATCCATCACCAAATTCAATTGGACCTGTAAAAATTCGGGCTTCATCCCAAAGGTTTTCATCCATAAAGGTTTGAAGCATTTGAGCGCCCCCTTCAACAATTACACTTGTAATCTGGTGTTTATGAAGAACGGTGCAAATTTGGGTAGCAAGCGGTTGCCCAAAATCTATTGTTTCATAGGCAATCCCTGAAATATGTTTTTTAGATTCGGCCATGGCGGTAAGAACTATAGTCTGTGTGCTTCCGTCCAAAACGTGAAACCCTGTTGGAATTCTTAAATCCCGATCTAAAACAATCCGGATAGGGCTTTTACCATCCCAGTTCCTTGCGGTTAGTTTGGGATTATCATCCAGGACCGTTTGCGTCCCCACCAAGATGGCCTGTTCTTCTGTGCGCCATTGGTGTACCCGTTGTTTGGAATAGCTATTGGTAATCCAATAAGGTTGTGGGTTTTTCCTTCTTTTTTCAATAGTTGGAGCTATAAATCCATCTTGGGTCTGGGCCCACTTTAGGATGATATACGGTCTGTTTTTTTCTTGATAGGTCAAAAAGCGTTTATGATGGTCGCGGCATTCCCTCTCCAGTAGGCCAATGGTAACTTCACAACCTGCCTCCTTCAATTTTTGAATACCTCTTCCGGCTACCTTGGAATGCGGATCTTTTAACCCAATGAACACTTTTGGAATCCCGGAAGCGATGACGAGGTCGCTGCATGGAGGTGTTTTCCCAAAATGGGAGCAAGGCTCCAGGGTAACGTACAAGCTGGATTTTTTGAGTAGTTGTTCGTCTTTGACAGAACGGATGGCATTGACCTCGGCGTGGGGTCCGCCATAAGGACTTGTGAAACCTTCCCCAATGATACTGTCCCCGCACACAACAACACATCCAACCATGGGATTTGGTGCGGTGGACCCAAGGCCTTTTTTGCCCAATTCGATACACCGCCTCATGTATTTTTCGTGTATATTCACCGGACAAAAATAGAATAATAAAACGCAAAAATGGGTGAAGTCATTATTAGGGAAATAACACCCAATGACAATGTGGAAGTTGCACGGGTGGTGCGTGAGGTTTTGCTGGAAATGGGGGTTCCAAAAGAACGTTCGGCCTATGCTGATGCATCGTTAAACGATATGTATACCGCCTACGATGTTCCCAGAGCGGAATATTTTGTGGCAGAAAAGAAGGGTGAGATTTTAGGGTGCGCCGGAATTGCCCAGCTCGAGAATTACGAAGGTAATGTTTGCGAGCTTCAAAAGATGTACGTATTGCCCAGGGCTAGGGGCCTAGGGCTTGGAACCAAGCTCATTTCCACCTGTTTGGAGAAAGCCAAAGTATTTGGGTTTGACCAATGTTATTTGGAGACCATGCCCTATATGGAAGCGGCCCAAAAATTGTACAACAAAAATGGGTTTACCTATTTGGAAGCACGGATGGGGGATACGGGGCACTACGCGTGTCCGGTTTGGATGATCAAAAAATTGTAGGGTGCTGTTGCGGGAAATTAAAGATATCTACGGTGATGAATTAGGTCCACTATATCCCAAAGAGGAAGTGGACAGCTTTTTCTATTTGGCCATTGAACATTATCTAGACCTGCCGCGATTCATCCTCACGCTCAAACCCAATTTAAATTTGACCAAGGATGAAGGACAGCCCCTTTTTGAAACCTTGGCGCAACTGAAAAAAGAAAAACCCATTCAATATATTTTGGGCGAAGCCCATTTTATGGATCTGACTTTGAAAGTGGATGAACGAGTGCTAATACCCCGTCCTGAAACGGAGGAGCTAGTCGAATGGTTATTATCCGATTGCAAGGCTGATCGAAGTCGAAACCTAAGAATTTTGGACATCGGCACAGGAAGTGGCTGCATCGCCATTGCCATCGCTAAAAACCTGCCAAACGCCAAGGTATATGCCCTAGATGTTTCAGAAGAGGCTTTAGAGCTCGCTACCGAAAATGCGGCATACAACGAGGTTTCGGTGACCTTTATTGAGCAGGACATTTTGACGGTTTCACCAGACTCTGAACTTGAATATGAGTTTGAACCTGAGTTTGATATCATCGTCTCTAACCCGCCCTACGTAAGGGAATTGGAAAAAGAGCAGATTAAAAACAACGTAAAAAAACATGAACCAGGATTGGCCCTATTTGTGCCAGACACAGACGCGCTGTTGTTTTACCGGGCCATAACACGGTTTGCCGAAATGTACTTAAGCCAAAATGGGAAATTGTATCTGGAAATCAATCAGTATTTAGGAGAGGAGACCAGATCACTTTTAGAAGCGCATAATTTTTCGGAAATTGAATTGCGAAAGGATATGTTTGGAAATGACCGAATGTTAAAAGGCCGTCTTAACTAATATGAAACGTATCGCCGTTTTTTGTGGAAGTAGTGCGGGAAAGGAATCTAAGATAATCCAAGCCGCATTTCAGTTGGGAGAGGCCTTGGCCAAAAAGCAAATTGATTTGGTATATGGAGGGGCCAAAGTGGGCCTCATGGGGCAGGTAGCCGATGGGGTACTGGGCAAAAATGGCAAAGTAATCGGCGTAATACCAGATTTTTTGAAACGTAAAGAAGTTTTCCATCCAACTATTACCGAATTGATCGTGGTAGAAACCATGCACCAGAGAAAATTGAAAATGCATGAGCTTTCCGATGGTTTTATTGCACTTCCGGGAGGCTTTGGAACCTTGGAAGAACTCTTTGAAATTCTTACATGGGGGCAGTTGGGCCTACACCAAAAGCCCATAGGAATATTAAACAGCAATAATTTTTTCGATTCCATGCTCCGATTTTTGGATACCATGGTAACCCAAGGGTTTTTAAAACAAGAAAATCGGGAGATGGTACTGGTGGATTCTTCTGTGGAGGGATTATTGGAAAAAATGAAGAACTATCAACCTTTGGTAACGCCCAAATGGATTGAGAAAGAACAGACATAAATGAGTATCCAAGAAAAAATAACCGCACTTAGGGATGAACTCCGCCAACATAATCATAATTATTATGTGCAGGATAATCCCACTATTTCGGATTATGAGTTCGACACCAAACTAAAGGAACTTCAAAAATTAGAGGAAGAGTACCCAGAATTCCATGATCCAACATCACCGACATTACGGGTAGGGGGAGAGGTCACCAAAAATTTTGAGACCATTCAGCATGAGCATCGCATGTATTCCTTGGACAACAGCTATTCCAAAGAGGATTTAGAAGACTGGGAAAAACGGATTCAGCGTATCTTGGGTGGTGTTGAGGTGGAGTTCACATGCGAACTTAAGTACGATGGTGCTTCGATCAGTTTGACCTATGAAGATGGGAAATTGGTCAGAGCTGTTACCCGTGGGGATGGGTTTCAGGGAGATAACGTCACCACGAACATAAAGACCATCAAATCTGTTCCCTTACAATTGAAAGGGGATTATCCTCCAAAATTTGATATCCGGGGTGAGATCATTCTCACCCTGGAAGGCTTTGCCAAAATGAACCAAGAACGTTTGGCGGCCGGTGAAGAGGCTTACATGAATCCCAGAAATACGGCTTCGGGAAGCTTAAAATTGCAAGATAGTGCACTTGTTGCACAACGACCCTTGGAGTGCTTGTTATACAGTATCGTAGGCAAAAGTTTGAACATCACCTCGCAATATGAAGTGTTGGAAAAAGCCCGGGCTTGGGGCTTTAAGGTGCCCACAGTGGATAAATTATGCAAAACCACGGATGAGGTGATGCAGTTTGTGGAGTACTGGGATGAAAAACGACATGACCTGCCCTATGAGACGGATGGAGTGGTGGTCAAAGTGAATAGTTTACGGCATCAGGATGAGCTGGGATATACGGCAAAGGCACCTCGTTGGGCCATGGCCTACAAATTTAAGGCTGAGCAGGTATCAACAGTTCTTAATGAAATTACGTATCAAGTGGGGCGGACCGGGGCCATTACTCCCGTCGCCAATCTTGAACCGGTCCTATTGGCCGGGACCACGGTAAAACGGGCTTCATTGCACAATGCTGACCAAATTGAGAAGCTGGACATAAGAGAAGGAGATACGGTTTTTGTTGAAAAAGGCGGGGAGATCATTCCTAAGATTGTTGCTGTTGACTTTGGCAAACGGCCTAAGGGATTAGTTCCAACACGCTATATTCAAAATTGCCCTGAGTGCGGTACTGCTTTGGTCCGGAAGGTAGGGGAGGCCCAGCATTTCTGCCCTAATGATAGCGGTTGCCCACCCCAGATCACAGGACGCATACAACATTTTATCTCACGTAAGGCCATGGATATCGAGGGCTTGGGCGGAGAAACGGTGGAACTTTTATTCAAGGAAGGACTAATCGCCAATTATGCCGATTTATACATATTGACCAAGGAACAGGTGATGCCCTTGGAACGAATGGCGGAAAAATCAGCCGAAAATTTGGTCAATGGGGTGGCAGCTTCCACTAGTATTCCATTTGAACGGGTCCTATTCGCATTGGGCGTTCGTTATGTTGGGGAAACTGTGGCGAAAAAATTGGCCAAGGCCTACAAAAACATTGATGCCTTAATGCAGGCATCGGAAGAGGAATTGGTAGCGGTGGACGAAATAGGCGGACGTATTGCCGAAAGTGTGGTACAATTTTTTGAAAACCCAGAGAATGTGGCCATTGTGGATCGTCTGAAATCCTATGGCCTGCAATTTTCCCTCTCCGAAGAACAACTCGAAAACCAATCCGAAAAATTAAAGGGGCAAACCTTTGTGGTCTCTGGTGTTTTTGAAAGTTTGGGCAGAACCGAACTGAAAAAACTGATTGAGGATAATGGGGGCAAGGTAGCCTCATCCATCTCCTCAAAGACGAGCTTTCTGGTGGCCGGGGCCAATATGGGTCCAAGTAAGAAAACCAAGGCCGAGAATCTGGGTGTGCCCATCATCTCCGAGCAGGATTTTCTGGATAAACTAAACGCATGATCACCAATACCACTCGACGCTTTTGGTATTTTTTGTTGACCAGTTTTGCATTTTTGGTACGATATCGCTACATCAAAAAATGGTTTTGGTTGCCATTAACGATAATATTGATCGGCTTTTTACTGCCACAAACAATGGTCATTCCCGTTCAGGGAGCCACCACATCGAGTTGGGATAAGAAATCGTTTTGGGCCTATCCTTGGGGTAGTTCCATCACACATAAAGGCATCGATATTTTTGCGGATAAAGGTACTCCGGTCATCTCCTCAACATACGGAATTGTGGTCTACACCCATGATGGGGGAAAGGGCGGGAAATCTGCAATGGTGCTGGGACCCAAATGGCGGTTCCATTATTACGCCCATTTGGACAACATACAAACCTTTCCCTTCAAACCTGTAAAAACGGGATCCATTTTGGGGACGGTTGGCAATACTGGGAATGCCATGGGTAAACCTGACCATTTGCATTACGCCATCACTACCCCCTTTCCTTACGTTCATTTAAGGGATGGGGAAGCTGTGCAGGGCTGGAAGAAAATGTTTTATCTCAATCCAGATACCTGGCTTCGCCCCGAAACTGCCAAATGAGTTTCCAAAATGTGGGTTTTTTCCTAAATTTAAGGCAATGGAACGTACCTACGAGATAGTGACCGGGATAATGGCAGCTTTTGCCATTCTATATGTTTTGCTCGAGGTTTTTTTAAACCTAAACGATATTGAAGAGGACACGTCCAATATCATTTTATTGCAAGCATCGCAAAAACGACTTTATTTTATTCCGTTTGCACTGGGGGCCATTTTGGGTCATTTGTTCTTGGGAACCACTAACACGGATTTTCAATTATCGGATTCCATATACCCTGTTATCATTTTGTTTGGTTTTGCCGCATTGTCCATTGCTCTGACCTATTTTGTAAACTTTAAAAAGCCCATTTGGTTTTTAAGCCTGCTACTAGTTTTGGGATTGGCCTATGGTCATCTTTTTTGGTCCATGAACTTTCCACAATGAAAACATTTATACAACAACATACCAGGGCAATTAAGGTCATAAAAATTATTGTGGCCAGCTTGCTGGGTATCATGGTCATCATTGATATTGTTTTGGTGCGATTGGAGGACCGCGGATTCCCAACCTTTAGTGAGGTAATCAAGGCCAACCGGACTTCTTTGATTTGGCTCAATTTTTTATTGGGTGGATTGGTGGCCAAGGTATTCTACAATCGGAAAGTGGAAACAAAACGCCGCGAGATCTCTGGATTTTTTACCTTTTTGGCCATGTTGGTGTTGCTTTTTGCCTTCGGGCAATTGTTCACCATAGAAATAGATACACCCTACCATTTGTTGATTATGGTTTGCGGTGGTATCCTGGCGCATAGGGCATGGCCGCAATACGTACAACATGGGGGAACCCAATAATTACGAACAGTTTCAGGAAACCCTGGCGCATTCCAGCCCACCGGAAAACTGGAGTGAGGCACTAAGGGCACTTTGGTACGCTGCCAAGGATGATTGGAATGCTTCGCACAACATTGCACAAGATCTACACACGCAAATGGGCAGTTGGATTCACGCCTACCTGCACAGACAAGAAGGGGACGAATGGAATGCGGGTTATTGGTACAGGCAAGCGGGTGAGCCTTTTCCAAACAAAAGTTTAGAGGATGAACTACAGCATCTTATCGAAGTCGTG
This sequence comes from Bacteroidota bacterium, assembly GCA_039196145.1. Lineage (GTDB taxonomy): Bacteria > Bacteroidota > Bacteroidia > Flavobacteriales > Flavobacteriaceae > Flagellimonas. The sequence goes on along the minus strand of JBCCUY010000061.1, from coordinate 3,274 downwards.
TTGAAGCCTTAGACCAACCTGTCTTGGTTCAATCCCGTAAGTGCAACTCGCCGTTATCGTCAATCTGATATTCGTAATAGAACCATTTTTTCTTATCCGAAGCTTCCTCAAATTTAAAGGCTGTGATAAGGCGTTCCCCATCGGTTTTTAGGTACACCGCCCCGTAAACGTCCACATTGGTTCTTCCCAAATGCGCTATTTTATCCTTGATGGAATCCACGAGGTCTTCGGTCGGCTCCTCGGTTTGGGCAAGTTCGTCAATGTCTTTTTTTAGGGCATCCACCTTCTTTTGATCCTCAAACTCACGAGTGGAGCGTTGTAGCTCTGTAGAAAGAATCACAGGAGATTCCCCGCGACCGAATCGGCCAAGCCTGCCCAAAAGATCGGGCCGAGGGTGTACATGCCCTTCTTCATCTCCAGAGGAAATTACAAAGCAGGCTGGGTTGACCACCTGCATAAATTCATCCGTCACTTTTTCCGAACCATGATGGCACACCTTCATGATTTCTGCTTTGAACCATTTTGACGCCTCGTCCAGCATAAGCTGGTAGTTGTCATTGCTTTTGGCGGGGAATTTATCCAACCCCGCATAGTGCCTCAACAGGTATTTTTCGGCAGGAATATTTAGATCCCCCCCAAAGAGCACCTTGTACTTGCCAAAGTGCAGTCTCAGGATAATGGAATGCCCGTTTTTGGTCTTCCCGTAATTGCTGCTGATGCGCCGCAACCTGGGCTTATCATTGCCATCGTACTCCATTATGGGCCCCAACACCTCAATGCTGTATTTGCGTTGGTCCAAGGGCTCAAAACCCGGCATGTACGCCCGGTTGCCAACGCGCACACTCTGGTTGGGGTCCGTGGAAAGCATCTTAAAATCCAGAATTTTGGGATTATTGAGGGCATTGAACATGACCGGGGGAAACTGTTTTTGGCCAAAATGGGTATCATCACTAAAATGTTGCTCAATGTCGGCCTTGTCCATGGCTAGGTCTTCCATGTAAAAGACACCATTGTCCTTAACAACCCCACCTACCTTGTCGAAGGTACCGCTTACGGGACGTTCCACCAATCCGTTCTGATAGATCATTTTAAACCCAATATTGTGGTTGGCGAAGATTTCCTCAAAACCACGATAGTGATCGGCGTCTGGATGGGTGATGATGGCAGCTTCAAAATCGAAACCGCGGTAGGCTTTAAACCTGCCGTTTAAGAATCGGGCCATATTGTTTCCCTCACCGGCATCAATGACCATAATCTTTTCGTTTTCCCCATCTTCAGGGGTAATCAGCACAGCACCATCGCCCTGGCCCACATCCAGGAATATGATTTCCAAAGGGCGTTGATCCGTGGTAAGTTCTGTTTTAATGTAGTAAATCTTGTTTGCGGTGTTCGGCGCCCAAATAACAGCAGTCCAGCCAGGTCCAACCTGCGAAAAGTCGTGGTGTTCATCTATCCGCAACCAATCGCCCCATAAGACATGTTTGGCTTTTTTGAATTCCTGTTCGTCGGGATCAAAAGTAAAAAGGTAGATGGGATCCCCGTCTGGATGAAGGGCAACATATTTATGGGTCATGGTCGTGTATATTAAAAAAGTTCACAATGGACTTATAAACCAATGGGGGAGACTATGTACAAGATAAGTAAATTCTGACTAAAGGTATAGCCCCTAAAATGAAACTATGGTTAATTTTTATGGGATAATACGGTGCCTTGTGTACTAGAATCAAAAACACCCTGGTCAAAATCCGTCAAGCCAGATCTAGTATCCATCTACCCAAAAGGGGCATCTGTCAATTGGCTAGTTATTAAATGGGTTCGTTTATGCATGTTTGCTGGATAAACTTTAAATCCCAAAAAAAATGAAATTGCGAAGCCTACTTTTTACCGTCCTATCTTTTTTGATGGTATGTTCCTGCGGTAAGGACGATGACAATACCGGATCGAGAAACCAAGCGCCCGATTTGATCACCGAAGAGGTCGATGCTCCTGAAGATACCCCGGACCAAACCACCTTTGCCACGCTTGAAGCATCCGACCCGGATGGGGATAGTTTTATCTTTTCCTTGGATGCTTCCGAGGCCATGTTCCGGATAACGGCTACTGGAGGACTACAACTTAAGACTGGACAACAATTTAATAGGACCACGGCTACCCAGCATACAGTTAATGTTACCGTTATAGATGAAAACGGTGCGGAAACTGAAGGCGCCGTGACCATTAACGTTAAGGAGGCAGGGGAGGAGGCGAACCTTGCCCCAACCATACATAATGAAATTTTGGAATTTGAGGTTTCAGAAGACATTTCTGACTCTGAAACCATTGGAATGGTGGATGCAAGCGATCCGGAGGATCAAAATTTGGAATACTCAGTTATCTCCCAAATAGAACTCATAGAGATTTCAGACGAAGGTGAACTGTCCTTGGTTGCAGGAGAGGCATTTGACTATGAAACGGCGACTTCACATACCGTTAGCGTTAGAGTGTCGGATGGGGAAAACATAGTGGATACGGATTTTACCATTGTCCTACAGAATGTCAATGATACTCCTTTCATCACAACGTGGCAAACCATTATGGCCGATCAAACCATCCAAATCGGTACTGATCCAGAATATCCAGTCAACTTTGAAATTGACTGGGGTGATGGTACTGTGGAAACCGTAACTGATAACTTGGCACCTCTGGAACATACCTATGCGGCGGCTAAAACATATAATGTAAGCATATTGGGTGAATTCCCTAGCTTGTATATGAATGGAAATAATTCAGCACCTTATCTGAGGACAGTGGAACAATGGGGTGAGAATGTTTGGCATAGTCTTTCTTTTGCGTTTAGTGATTGTGATCAGATGACCTATAATGCCACTGACGCCCCAAACCTTAAAAACGTTACAGATCTTTCATATATGTTTAAAAATGCAGCATTGTTTAATGGTGATATAAGAAATTGGGATGTAAGCCAAGTAAGGTACATGCAGGGGACGTTCCAGGAAGCTGCCTTATTTAATGCTGATATTGGTAGCTGGGTTGTAAGCAAAGTGGAAGATATGTCAAGGATGTTCTACAACGCAGATTCATTTAATCAAAATATTGGTGATTGGATTGTGACTACCGTAACAAATATGAACACGATGTTTTCTGGAGCTTCCAAATTTAATCATGATATTGGTGATTGGGAGGTTGGAGCCGTTACTGATATGGGATATATGTTTAGCGGAGCGCACAAATTTAATCAAGACATAGGTGAATGGGAAGTAGGTGCGGTAACCGATAT
>JBCCUY010000060.1:0-13037 GCA_039196145.1 Bacteroidota bacterium | reverse complement strand
GGACAAAACTCTTGCTAATTTATGCTCTCCAGCTTAGTTTTCAGCTGCTCCGCGTTGATGTTTTTCGCAATAATAATCCCTTCCTTATCCAGTAAAAAGTTTGCGGGCAATGATGACAAAAGGTATTGTTTATAAATTTTCATTTCCGAATCCAAAATTTGGGGCCATTCAACCCCATCCTTTTCCATGGCCTTTTGCCATGGGACTTTATCTGAATCTATGCTAATTCCAACGATTTCAAAATTGACTTCTCCCCTATCCTTATAAAGTTCCGTGAACCGTGGGTTTTCAATTCGACAGGGTCTGCACCAAGAAGCCCAAAAATCAATCAAAATGTAGGTGCCCCTGTAGTCGGACAGACTTATTTCCACCCCATGCTGATCTAGCCCTTTGAAATCTTGAATTTTGCTGCCGACCGCCAATTGGTCCGCCCTTCCAACTTTATCGGCTATGGACTTCGTCATTCCACTAGCGGGGTATTTTTCTTCAAACTCATTCAACATTTCCTTGAAAAAATTGTTGTTCTTAAAGAGGTCCAGATAAGACAACGCATCAAATGCTTTGGCCGAGGCTCCCATTTCCCTGACCAAGCCCTCCAATGCCGCAATGAACTCGGTCAATACCACATCTTTCTTTTTTTCCAGTTCCGCAATCTGTTGCTTATCATTGTTCTTTATGGCCTGGTCAAAATCGAGAATCATATCGGCAAAAAATTGCTGATTCAAATTTTCTATTTTCTTTCCAAAATTAAGTTCTGATGCTATGGGGGAGTGCAAAATTATTTCATCATTAAGTTGAAAATTAATTCCACCACTGTGTTCAACGGCTATCTTCATCTCCTTACCAGTATTTAATTTTATCCGGTATATCGCTGGCTCGGAAAACAAATCTTTTATACTGACCGTTTCGCCCTTTGAATCAATACCTACCTGTTTCCATTCCAACATTTTATCCTGTTCGTAATTGAATTTTGAGATACTGATTGAAGTAATTTGGTCCGAACCAATGGTGAAGGTAAATGTACTTTCCTGTTGTTTTGCTTGGCAGCCTAGAGCCAGCAGGCTCAAAAGCACCAAAATTTTTATCGCTTTCATGATTGATGTTTAAAAGTTCTTGTCAAAAGTACGGTCACGAAACACTCAAGTCGTCTGAAAACGCGAATCCGAACCTTTTATGGTTAGCGATGTCTCGCTTTGAATTGCGATGGAGTTAAACCAGTCTTTGTCTTAAAAGCCGTGTTGAAGGATGATTTTGAATTAAAGCCCACCGCATAAAGTACTTCCAAAATGGTTTCACGGGAATCCACCGGGTTCATCAGTTTTTTCTTGGCACTGTCAATCCTATATGTATTGATGAAATCCACAAAGTTTTGCGCATAATGATCATTGATCAATTCGGACAATCTTCTTTTGGGAATCCCAATTTCATCAGCTAACATGGCGATGGTAAGGTCAAATTTTTTAAATGGTTCATTCTCCATCATGTACTTTTCCAATTGGGATATGAGCTTTATATTTTCTTCCAGCTCCATATCGATTCGCTTGCGAGAAGTTAAGGAAGCAGAAAACTCAAGATCGTCCTTATTGTACCCAAAAGGTTTTCTAGACGTTGTAAACCCATGAAAGTATAGCAGATTGATGGCCAACATCATCAGCAGAAACACCGTGTTTTCCAAATAATAGGTGTTTATTCCGGCCAGAAACGCGATAAATTGGCCAATATCCACCAAAACAATCAGACAGAAAACAACAAAGACCCAGTGCAACCAATTTAGGTTCAACCACTCCAGTCCCGAATAACTATCCTTCATCACACGTTTGTGTCTTCTTAATTCCCTTAGACAAAGTAAAATGTAAAATAGGATGTGAACCGCATACCCAATAAAAACCTCAGGTCTACAGATACTTCCATTAGATGCGATTAGCCCGATACAAAAAATTAAAAATGGGATAAGATGAAGAGCATCTTTAACCGTGATGGCAAAATGCCGTTGGACCATATGCTTGTTATAATATAGAAGCAGTGGTCCATACAAAAAACCATAGATACAATTTATGCTTTGAAAAAAATCGCTGGCCACTCCACGATTAGCCATAAACAATCCCAGCACCTGTATAGCCATTGTACCAATGATAAAGGCCAAAAACAAGTCGCTCTTACTTTTTCTGGTATTGGAAACCAGAATATAGAGTGCTAGCAGTACCCCTTGGAAAATGATGATGATATGGAGTACATTGGTAAAGGAAAACATGAGGGATGTCCCGAACAACAGATTGATGAAGGTTAAATATACAAAGTGACATCCAGAAAATGGAAATCATGGATGAAACGAAGTTTCTTAAAAGCTTACTCCGTCCCTGTGGTCGCCAAAGTATGAAACCCCGGGGTCATGAACTCTTGGGTGTTTCCAGCTTTATCCAAATAAATGATATAGGCTTCAAGCTGATTTTTCTCTTTCAGCAATTGCTTGGAATCTTCCAGGTCCATTGCCATGAACGCGGTAGCAAAGGCATCTGCTTCCGCGCAAGTTTGGGCAACCACACTGGTGGCAAGCACACTGGAATTTTTGGTATAGCCTGTCTTGGGATCTATGGTATGGACATACTTTTTGCCCGTTTCGGGGTCTATCCTGAATTTTCTATAGTTGCCGGACGAAGCCATGGCCCTATCCTCCAAGGAGACAACAAGCTTCAATTGCCGACCCACCTCAACTTGGGGGTCGTCTATCCCAACACTCCATTTTTTTTCTGAAACGAGGTTTTGACCCTTGGTAAGGACCTCCCCTCCTACTTCAACAAGGTAGTTTTGTATTCCTTTGGTGTCCAGCATGGCACCCAATCTGTCAATTGCATAGCCTTTGGCTACTGCATTAAAGTCGAATCGAATGGCCGGATGTTGTTTGGAAATAGTATGGTCAGGATTGAGGTTTACCTTATCCCAGCCTACATAGGAAAGTAGACTATCCACCTTCAAGCTATCCAACTCCAACTGCTCCCCTGGTCCAAAACCCCATGCATTGGCCAACACACCTATAGTAGGGTCAAAAGCTCCATTGGAAGCCTTAAAAACCTTAGTGGACGCCTTGAAAACTTCTTGAAACATCTGGTCCACCACCAAGGTGGAATCCCCATTGTTTATTTTGGAAATATCAGAGGTTGGTATATAAGTGGAAAGCGATTGGTTAACAACTTGAAACACGGAATCAATCTCCTGCTGAAAATCCAATTCCTGATTGGCAATATAGATAATGGAATAGGTGGTACCCAAGGCGTTTCCGACGTTTTGATTCTTGACCTTTTGTGGGTTTCCACATCCCATCAAAAGGAAAAACACCACGGTACAACCAAAAAAAGTAGATTTCATAGTCCTATTTCAATTAATCCCTGATAGTCCACTATATATTCTTCATTTAAAAAAACTGGAAGCGCCTGGTTAGATGCGTTTGACAGTCCTACCCCTGCAAAATAAGTTTTAGCCTCGAACTTGTCTGCATGGTCCTTCACCTTTTGCATGAGGTCCTTATCATAATCCATAGGGTCATTGGGATGCCCAACATTCCTAACCACAATAAAATGCAGTATTTTTTCCTTTAGACATACATATTGTGGATTCTTCTTTGGCTTGCTATTGATGGCCATAAATTCAAAACCATCGGCTTCCAATTGTTTTCCCACAATATTCATGGCCAAATTATGCAGTTCCTGTTCTGTAAGTTCCCTTCTGTTTTCCATAAAAAAACCGATACTTTCGCATCGGTTGGCTGTATTGTTACCTCTCGACACCCCTTGTTTTAAACTCAGAGTTGAGGCTTGAGGTGATGTTTGCTATGAAATTATCCTCCAAAGTCATCAAATCTGATATTCTCGTCCGGGATACCAAAATCCTCACCCATTTTCTGAACGGCCTTGTTCATCAAAGGAGGACCACAAAAATACAGTTCGATATCCTCAGGAGCTTCGTGATGGTCCAAATAATTGTCGATTACACAATTGTGGATAAATCCAACAAAACCATCACCTTCTTCATCATTGATATCTTTTTTAACCTTCCAGTTGTCTTCTTCCAAAGGTTCAGAAAGGGCCATATAAAACTTAAAGTTAGGGAAGTTGCGTTCCAAATCCTTGAAGTGCTCAATGTAGAACAACTCTCTTTTGGAACGACCTCCGTACCAATAGGTCACTTTTCTGTTGGTCTTTAAAGTTCTGAACAAATGGTACAAATGCGAGCGCATCGGTGCCATTCCAGCACCTCCACCAACGTACAACATCTCGGCTTCGGACTCATTAATAAAGAATTCACCGAAAGGACCTGAAATGGTTACCGGGTCTCCTGGTTTCAATCCAAAGATGTAAGAGGATGCAACACCAGGGTTTACGTCCATCCATCCATTTTTAGATCTATCCCATGGTGGAGTGGCGATACGCACGTTCAACATGATTTCCCTTCCTTCAGCTGGGTAGGAAGCCATGGAATAGGCTCGCTCTACAGTTTCAGGGTTTTTCATGACCAAGGGCCATAAGTTGAATTTGTCCCATTCGTTCTGAAACTTGTCCGGGGTCTCATGCTCTTCCGGATGCGCCGTAATATCTATATCGGAATACTTTACCTCGCAAGGTGGGATTTCAATTTGGATATATCCTCCGGCCTTGTAGTTCATTTCTTCAGGTATCTCTACAACAAATTCCTTGATAAAGGATGCCACGTTGTAGTTTCGAACCACCTTGGCTGCCCATTTCTTAATACCGAAGACCTCCTCTGGTATGGAAATATCCATATCTTGCTTCACCTTTACTTGGCAAGCCAAACGAGCTCCAGAATTCAATTCCTTTTTAGAAAAATGAGGTGTTTCCGTTGGTAAGGCCTCTCCTCCACCAGAATGCACATGGCACTCGCACTGGATGCAGGTTCCACCACCTCCACAAGCGGAAGGTAAGAACACCTTTTGGTTCCCCAAGGTTGATAACAGTGAACTCCCCGATGGCACCTCAATCTGCTTTTCACCATTAATGGTGATGGTCACAGGACCAGATGGGGACAATTTTTCCTTGGTGAACAATAGTAGTGCCACCAAAAGCAATAATAAGATTAGAAACGCTACAACGGTAATTAATATGGTACCTCCTGTACTTGTGGCTAAAATCATGCTTATTTATTTACAACTTCGTTATACGAGACAGCTTTTTCATCTTCTTCCATCTCCTTTTCCAATTCTTTTTCGGGGGTCAATTCGGCCGCATTGTTTTCTGTTGGCTCTGGCGGCTCGTTATCACCCGTTAACATTCCACCAAAACTTTGGAACCCAATACCCATTAAACCGGTAATAATAAAGGTTATTCCCAATCCACGAAGCGGTGCGGGAACATTGGAATATCTAATCTTTTCACGAATGGCGGCAATGGCCAAAATGGCCAGGAACCAACCTATACCAGAACTCACGCCATAATTAAAAGCCAATCCCAAACTTGGAATTTCCCTAGCCTGCATGAACAGTGAACCTCCCAGGATAGCACAGTTCACCGCGATCAATGGCAAGAAAATACCCAACGAATTGTATAGTGATGGCGAGAATTTCTCCACAACAATCTCTACCAATTGCACCATGGTAGCAATGGTAGCGATAAACAGGATAAACGAGAGGAAGCTCAGATTGTAATCCGCATATTCTGGACCCAACCAAACTAAAGCTCCATCACGCAATAAGTATTGATCCAACAACCAGTTCAATGGAACTGTCACTGCCAGTACGAAGATGACCGCAGCACCCAATCCCACTGCTGTGGAAACTTTCTTGGATACGGCCAAATAGGAACACATTCCCAAAAAGACCGCAAACACCATGTTGTCTATAAAGATGGACTTAAAAAACAATTCTAAATGCTCTAACATATCCTCTTATTTATGCTTCTTCAATTAATGCTTTATTTCTGGAACGCTGCACCCAAATAATGATTCCAACAACAATAAGTGCTGCCGGCGGAATAATCATAAACCCGTTGTTCTCATAACCCGTGGCGTACAATCCCGTTTTGGCTATAGGATCTCCTAGTACAGGTATTCCGAAAAGTGTACCGGAACCCAAAAGTTCCCTAAAGAATCCTACGATGATCAAGATCACCCCATACCCGAGGGCATTTCCAATTCCATCCAAGAACGATCGCCATGGTCCGTTTCCTAGTGCAAAAGCTTCAAAACGTCCCATAATGATACAGTTGGTAATGATCAATCCCACAAAAACCGCTAACGTCTTGCTCAGTTCATACGCAAAAGCCTTCAGAACTTGGTCCACAACAATAACCAAGGTAGCTACAACAATCAACTGTACAATGATTCGGATTTTGGATGGTATAATATTTCGCAATAGTGAAATGACCACGTTACCCACACCCAACACAAAGATTACCGAAATGGCCATAACCACGGACGCCTTTAACTCTGCGGTAATCGCCAAAGCGGAACAGATACCCAATACCTGAATGGTGATAGGGTTGTTGTCCGCTAGCGGATCTAAAATTAGATTTGCATCTTTTTTTGAAAGTAGCGCCATATTACTTGGTTCTAATTGTTTCTAAATAAGGTTTGTATAACTTCAGGGTCTCCTTAATCATCGCCGTTACCCCGTTTCCTGTAATCGTTGCTCCTGCAAGAGCATCTACCTCGTTATCTTCTTTATCATTGTTCAGGGGATCGTTGTTACCTTTCACAACAGAAATTCCGGCATAACGGTTTCCGTCCAAAACAGACTCCCCTACAAAATCGTCCATGAAATATCTCAACTTGATGTTGGCTCCCAAACCAGGAGTTTCTCCTTTATGATCAAACACCACACCTTGAACCACCATATCCTTATCCAACGAGATAAAGCCCCAAATGGCGTCCCAAAGCCCTTTACCGTACATCGGAATGATGTAGTATTCTTTCCCATCCTTTTCTCCAATAAACAAGGGCAACTCTGCCTCATCACCATTTTTGATGAGATTCAGTTGTTTTTTCATATCGATCAAGTAGGCCTCTTCCTTTTCGGTTCCTTCAGTACCTACAACAACCAATTGTTTCTTGATGTATTTCCCAAATTCCTCCTCAACAACATTGGTTGGGATGAAATTAACGCTTCCCGCACCTTCGTTTTGATTCACACCCATGGCGTATAGGATGTTCTGCTGTTTTTCAAAGCGTTCATTCTCATCAATTCTGGGTCGTAATCCCGAGGCCAAGAATGCCAAAAGGGAACCTACGATAACTACCATTATGGCAGCAAAAATGACAGTGTAGCTGTTTTTTTCCGTATTCATTGCCATACCTAAACTGTTTCCGTTTTTAATGCTTCAGCCCCCTCTGTAACCTTTGGATAGATAGTGGCGTTTTTCAAACGTTTCATTCTTCTTTTGATATTTCCGCGAACCACATAGTGATCAATGGTAGGCGCAAATACATTCATTAATAAAATGGCCAGGAAGACACCCTCTGGGTACCCTGGATTGAACACCCGTATCATTACGGACATAAATCCAATTAAAAACCCATAAATCCATTTCCCTCTATTGGTCTGCGAACCTGTTACCGGGTCCGTTGCCATAAAGACAATACCAAAGGCGAGACCTCCTACCAATAAATGTTGCCAGTATTCAAAACTCATTAAGCTGTAGAATTTGCTGTACTCTGGAATCCATTCGGCAGCAACGATACCATTAAAGATAAGTCCCATTGCCAAAGACCCCAACACCGCACTCAGCATAATTCTCCATGAGGCGATTTTCGAGAAAATCAGGAACAAACCGCCCAATAGTATCAAAAACGTTGATGTTTCACCAACAGAGCCTGGAATAAATCCGAAGAACATATCGGCCAAGTCATATTTCTGCGCCATTTCCGCAGTATTGCCCTGCGCCAAATACCCTAATACGGTTTCTCCAGAAATGGCATCCGTCGAACCCGCTTTGGTCACACCATTCACAGCACCATGCACCCATACCTTGTCACCACTCATCCATGTAGGGTAAGCAAAAAACAAGAAAGCTCGTATGGTAAGGGCTGGATTTAATATATTCATTCCGGTACCCCCAAAAACCTCTTTACCAATGACCACTCCGAAGATTACGGCGATGGCCAACATCCAAAGTGGTGTGTCCACAGGGACGATCAAGGGCACCAACATTCCGGTGACCAAATATCCCTCCTCTACTTCATGTCCCTTGATTACCGCAAAAACAAATTCTACGGCCAACCCGATACCATAAGAAACCACAACCAATGGTAAAATTGTTGCGGCTCCAATCAAAAAGTTATCCCAGGTCAAGAAGTGCTCCATGATGGAAAAGTCTGCTGGGAATCCATTTATAGCGGCGTATTGCTGATATCCGGCATTGAACATCCCAAAAATCAAACAGGGCACCAAGGACATGATGACCGTATTCATAGTCCGCTTTAAGTCGTCTGCGCCTCTAACATGGGAGCCAGAATGTGTTGTTTCGTTGGGTGCATACAAAAAAGTATGGATGGCGTTGAAGGCCGGGGCCATCTTTTTCCCCTGGTATTTAAGCTTAGTTTGATGTAGTTTTTCTTTCAATCCCATGTTATCCAATTTCTTGATGTAATAAATCCAATCCTTCCCTGATAATCTGCTGGTGTGGCTGCTTGGAGATACAAATAAACTCTGTTAGCGAAAAGTCTTCAGGAGCTACTTCATATAACCCCAATTGCTCCATTTCATCCAAATCTTTTACCATACAGGCCTTTAACAACTGCAGCGGATAAATATCCATCGGAAAAACCTGCTCATATTGCCCAGTAACCACAAAAGCCCTATGCTCGCCATTGGTGTTTGTGGTAAGGTCGTATTTCTTCTTGGGCTGCATCCATGAAAAAGTCAGTGCCCTAGTGGTTGAGACTTTATTGAAAATGGGTTTGTTCCATCCAAAAAATTCGTAGTCGTCACCTTCGGGAATCGCCGTAACTGTATTATTGTAAAAACCAAGGTATCCTTCAGGATGCGACTTTGCTCCCGTAAGGACATCGCCATTGATCAATCTGTAGTTATCCTGATTCACTCCACTAGCATATAGGAAGGTGGAAATTTCTGCACCTATTTTAGTCGTATAGTATTTAGGGGCTTTCACAACGGATCCCGCAAGTGCAATCGTACGCTCTGCATTGAACTTACCCGTAAGCAAAAGCTCTCCAATTATAATCAAATCCTGTGCGGCAATGGTCCAAACCACCTCACCTTTATTGATTGGGTCTATTTTGTTGATTTGGGTTCCCACCAGACCTGCCGGGTGCGGGCCAGATACCTTATGTAAAGTAACTCCTTGCATCCCTTCCAACGGAGAACTACCAGATTTCCCAACGGAAACATGGACTTTCCCAGGAGTAAGCTTCCCCAAAGCTGTAATCGCGGCTTGAAGCTCTGCTTCTTTCCCTTGCAACACATAATCCGTCTCGGCCGCCAGAGGAGCTGTAGTGTACCCTGAAATAAAAATAGCCTTGGGCGTTGCCTCAGGATTGGCAATTATATCATAAGGCCTTTGTTTCACGAAAGGCCAAACCCCTGATTTCAGTAAAAACGCTTTTAGGCTTTTGGCATCCACAGTAGTCAAATCCAATGGATCGTGAGCTACATATTCCTGAGTTTTGTCAGCTAAAATCTTTAGCGTGAGAATTCGTCTTCTAGCGCCTCGAACAATTTCAACCAATTCACCACTTACCGGGGACACAAATAACATGTCCTCCTGGCTTTTGTTGTAAAATAGTGGTTCCCCTGCCTTGACCTCAGCGCCTTGCTTGACCAACATTTTAGGGGTTATTCCGTGAAAATCGTCTAGGTTTAGGGCATATACGTTACTTAAAACGGCTTTGGAAGTAGTCTGTTCTGCTGCCCCGACAAGGTTGATGTTCAACCCTTTCTTAATCCGGATGTCTTTAGACATATTGTTGTAGACCTTAGTGTTTCTAAATTCGAGGCAAATTTAAAGCTTATCATGCAAAATACCTTGTGGAAACAACGGGCCGACAGCTATTTATACTTATTCTAAATAACCTTTTTCCCTTCACTTTAAAGCTAGTTCCATATCGGAACACTTTTTGTTTACCTTTATCCAAAATTTGGGCACTTTATGCGCTTATTGATCAAACATTTTTTCTGTTTCTTCATGGTTTCAGGGCTTCTTGCCCAAGTACAGGAAGAAGTCAACCCTCCATCCAATATTAAGACCATTGTTTTCCGTGGACCCACAGAGGACCAATTTCCGGTTATGAAGCTCGGCGAGTCCATTACCTTGGAGTTTGATGACCTTACCGCAAGTGAACAGGATTACTACTATAAAATCATCCATTGCGATTACGATTGGACACCTTCTCAGCTGCTAAAATCTCAATACCTTGTAGGAGCGGACAACCAACGTATCATTGACTACGAGAACAGTTATAACACCTTACAGCCTTATTCCAACTATAGATTGACCATTCCCAATCAGAACGTTGGCTTAAAGGTAAGTGGGAACTACCTTATTGAAATCTACAATATGCATGGAGAACTCCAGTTCTCCAGAAGATTTGTGGTGTATAGGGACCTAGTGAGAGTTGGAGGTACCATAAAGCGATCTAGGGACTTCAACTATCTTAACGAAAAACAGGTGGTGCAGTTTAGGATCAACACGGCAGGTTTTCCCGTGGTGAACCCGAAAAGGGAGATAAAAGTGGCCATTCTGCAAAACCACTTCTGGCCATCAGCACTGTATAACATAAAACCTCAATTTACCATAGGCACGGAACTCGTTTATAAATACGATCAGGAAACCAGTTTCTTCGGAGGAAACGAATTTCTAAACTTCGATACCAAGGACTTGAGGTCGCCTACCTTTGCTATTTCCAAAGTGGAATTTAAAGACCTGTATCACCATTATTTGTTTACAAACGAATATCGGTACGATCAAACCTATACCTATTTCCCCGATATCAATGGGGATTTTGTGGTTAGAACCCTTCAAGGTGAAGATGTATCCCGCGAAGCAGAATACTCCAAAGTTCATTTTAGCCTCCCGTATTCCAATGAAATTGGTCTAGACAAAGTCTATGTTTTCGGAAAGTTCAACAACTACGCCCTAGAGGAGGAAAATCAAATGACCTTTAACGAGGAAACAGGAAAAATGGAGGTCACTTTCCCAATTAAACAGGGTTTTTACAATTACAAATATGTCCTAGAGCGCCAGGATGGCAGCGTAGAGCTCAACCATATTGGAGGAAACTTTCATTTTACAGAAAACAACTATCTAATACTGGTGTACTACCGTGATTTTGGTGATATGTACGATAGCATTATTGGAATAGGGTCTGTTAACTCCAGAAATATCAGCAATTAATTATCTTTAGCCCATAACCTCCATCAGGAAATGGGAAACAAACCAAGCTTAATTTCCAAAGGCCGATATGAGCTGAAATTTAGGGGCAATAAATGCTTGAACTGCGGACACCCTCTTGACATTAGCGATAAATACTGCCCCAATTGCTCACAGGCCAATAGCACCAAAAAGTTGGTTCTAAAAGATTTTTGGGACGAATTTTTCTCCAGTCTCATCAATTACGATTCCAAGTTACTGAAGACCCTTTACGCCATGTTACTGAGGCCAGGAACTATTACAAAACACTATGTGGAAGGAAAAAGAATCACCTACACCAATCCGTTTCGATTTCTTCTGAGCCTTGCCTTCCTTTATCTTCTATTATTCTCCTATAACAACAATTTCAGCAATTGGGACAAGGCAGCCGAAAAATTAAAACCAAACATGACCTCGGACAACCCCATTTCTTTGGACTTGGTTTCTGGGGGTGTTTTAGCAGATAGCACTAAAATTAAAGAAAAAGTTTCCCAAAGCCTAAAGGAAATGGACTCTATGGGACTTACCGACGTCCCGGCCTCAAAACAGATTCAATATTTAGATTCTTTGGGTGTATTCAATGGCCGATTCGCTGAGAACGAAGCAAGGAAAGATTCCATTATGCTGGCAGACCCAAAAACGTATTTCAAAAAACTAAAAAGTAAATCTGGTGTTGGCGGCCTAGTGTCAAAAATGGAATTCTTCTCCAATATGATCCAACGTGACTCTCTGACCAATTATGAAGAGGCCCAGCGCGAATACGGGGTAGATGGCGCGTTTTCCTCAAGAATCGCTTATAGCTCAACAAGTAGTTTGCTAAGAGTAATCAAAGAGCCTGGAAGTTTTGTAAATAATACCATTTCCAAGCTGCCATTCGTTATATTCTTCTTCCTCCCCTTGTTCACGGTCTTCATCTGGATGGTATACATCAGAAAAAAATACACCTACACCGATCATCTGATCTTTAGTTTTCACAACCAATCATTATTATTTATCTTGCTCATCCTTAGCCTAATAATAGATTCGATTTTCAAGACATCGAGTGCAGCTGTTTTTTTGCTGATTTTCAGTTTCTATCTGTACAAGGCCATGAGAAGATTCTACGGGCAGGGACGATTTAAAACAATTGTCAAATACATCTTTCTGAACACTATATTCGCCTTCTTGGCACTTTTTGTGCTGATTGGACTGTTCACCGGAAGTGTTTTTACGTATTAGGATTATGTTCACTCAGATTACAAAAGGAATAAAGGTATCGGTGCAAACCTCATTTGAAGGCACGTTTTTCAAAAACTACAAAATGCACTATGCATTCGGCTATACCATCACCATTGAAAATCAGAGTAAGGACGCGGTACAGTTAACGGCACGTCATTGGGATATTTTTGATGCCCTAAAAGAAATGGAAACCGTGGATGGGGAAGGCGTAGTTGGAAAGAAACCGGTAATTAAACCCGGAAAATCACATACCTATAGCTCTGGCTGCCTTTTGACCTCTCCCATAGGAGCCATGAGGGGGCATTATGAAATGGTAAATTTCAGCTCCACGGAAGAGTTTGAAGTTGAAATTCCCACCTTCAAATTTTCCGCTCCTTTTGCCATCAATTAATTATTGATTACTTATTATTATTATTAATTCTTGACCTCGCCAAAATTGCGTTCAGCATG
>JBCCUY010000059.1:0-13048 GCA_039196145.1 Bacteroidota bacterium | reverse complement strand
CCAGACTATAGAGCAAAGATTCTGGGGTCGATGTCAGGAACTTAGGTTTAAAAGCTTCCAATCCTACGCCAGCCTTAAGACCCAAAGAAGGGTAAAAATTGGCCCTCGCTACTTTGACATCCAGTTTGGCAGCTCCCAGCTCAAACTCCGCTTTCCTGATATCGGGGCGATTACTGAGCAACTGAGCTGGAATTCCTGCCGATAGTGCGTCAACAACACTATCCATAAAATTTCCCGAGGCCCGGTCAATTTCGGAAGGTTGCCTCCCCAACAGGAAATTGATTCTGTTTTCCGTTTCAACAATCTTTTGTTTGACCTCATACTTTCCGCTTCTATTTTTTAGCACTTCCGCTTCAAACCGTTTCACGGCCAATTCTGTAGCCCTTGCCGCTTGCTTCTGAAGTCTGACAATATCCAATGCGTTTTGCTGAATTTCGAGGTTTTGCTCAATGATAGCCAATTGATTGTCCAAGGCTATCAATTCATAATAGGCATCCGCTATTTCTGAGACTAAATTGGTAACCATGAAGTTCTTGCCTTCAACCGTAGCCAGATAGTCCATGACAGCTGCCTTTTTGTAATTGCGGAGCTTCTTCCAAACATCAAGTTCCCAGGAAGCTGTCAACCCCAATGTGTAATTCGACAAAGGTTCTGGGAATGCTTCATTTTCACGAACAGGCAGGTTTTTTTCAACGGCTCCCTTTCGGGTAAATTCTCCAACTTTCTCAACTTCGGCACTTGCGCCATAATTTAAGAATGGTAGATATTCTCCCTTTCTTGCCTTTATTTCATTTTTGGCCACCGCCATTTGTTGCAGGAAAATGTTCAATTCCTGGTTATTAACCAAAGCGGTATCTATCAGTGCCGTAAGATGTTCATCAGAAAAGAAATCTTTCCAGTTTACCAAAGCACTGTTCAATGTATCGGCTGTTTGTCCTTGGTACTGCTCGGGAATCGTTGCATTTGCTTCCCTCACTTTTATGGTAGATGCACATGAGCATGCCAGCATGACCAAAAGCAAAAGCAGTATGTTTCGTATTTTATATTTAAACATGGTCTTTTATTTATTTTTTGTTCTTGAAGTCAATTTTGACAATAACTGTCTTAACTGGCTCTTAGTATTAATGGCTTCTTCGGAGGCTCTTACAAACTCTTCGGAAACAGGTTCATCAGCTTCATTTTTGATAAGTCCACGACCATCTGCCATTTTTCCAAAAATGTAGTAGAGGCCTGGGATTATCAAGACACCGATTAAGGTTCCTATGAGCATGCCGCCCATAGCAGAACCTCCAATGGTTCGGTTTCCGATGGCTCCTGCTCCTGTAGCAATAACCAATGGAATCAATCCTGCGATAAAGGCAAATGAAGTCATCAAAATAGGGCGAAAACGCATTTTTGCACCTTCTATGGCCGCATCCAAAATACTAGTGCCCTCACGACGTTTTTGTACCGCAAATTCTACGATAAGTACTGCATTTTTCCCCAGAAGGCCTACGAGCATTATCAGTCCAATCTGTGCATACACATCATTGGCCAGCCCCATAAGTTTCAGCAGTAAAAAGGAACCGAATATCCCAACGGGCAACGATAATATAACCGCCAGAGGCAATAGGAAACTCTCATACTGTGCTGCCAAAACCAGATAGACAAATATCAATACCACGGCAAAAATGTAGATGGATTCATTGCCTCTGCCTGCCTCGTCGTAGGACAGCCCTTCCCAGGCAATATCGTACCCCCGTGGTAAATTTTGTTCCGCTACTTCCCGAATCGCTTTAATGGCATCACCACTGGTATATCCTGGTGCTGGCAACCCTCTTATGGCAGCCGAGTTGTACAGATTGTAACGGGTAATCTCATTAGGCCCCAATCGTTTTTCAAGGGTCATGAACGAGGAATACGGCACCATTTCCCCAATCTCATTTTTCACAAAGAGCTTTTCCAAATCGGACGGCAACCTTCTGTATTCGGGTGCCGCTTGGGTATATACCTTAAAGAATCGTCCAAAACGGATAAACCCTTGTTCGTAGGTACTTCCGATAAGGATGTTCAGGTTCTCCATGGCCTTACCAATGGATACCCCTTTTTGCATTGCCGCCTTATTATTGATCACCAATTCATATTGTGGATAATTGGCAGCAAAGAAGGTAAAGAGTCCCGTGAGCTCCTTGCGTTCACGCAGGGCATCCATAAAGGCATTGTTGATTTTTTCGAACTCATGATAATCCGTACCATCGGTTTTGTCCAATAGACGCATGGAGAATCCACCAGAAGACCCAAAGCCAGGCACGGCAGGGGGCTCGAAGTATTCGATGACCGCGCCCAGGTCTTTGGTTTCCTCTTCCAGTTCTTCCATGATTTCATGAACCGATTTTTCCCGTTCCGACCATGGTTTCAAATTGATTAAACAGGTACCTGCATTGGAGCCGCGTCCTTCCGTCATGATTTCATATCCTGCCAAGGATGAAACCGAAGCAACATCTTCCATTTCCTCGCATAAACGTTGCAGGTTTCTGGCCACTTCATTGGTGCGCTCCAATGTGGCACCTGGGGGAGTTTGTATGATAGCATAAATAGTTCCCTGGTCTTCGTTAGGAATAAATCCTGCGGGCAATGATTTGTTCGTAAAGAATATCCCTGCACAGAACGCCAAAAGGATTCCGAAGGTGAGCACTCTTCGGTTCACGATGAGTTTTAGGAAATTCACGTATCTGCCCGTAAGTCTTTCAAATCTTGCATTGAACCAGTCAATGAATCGATTGATAGGGGATTTCTTTCTGAGCTGTCCATGATTGTTCTTCAATATCATGGCACATAGCACTGGGGTAAGCGTCAATGCCACCACGGCAGAAATAATGATAGAACCCGCCATGGTGATGGAGAACTGTCTATAAAATACCCCAACAGGTCCCGTCATAAAGGAAATTGGAACGAAAACCGATACCATTACCAGAGTAATTGCAATGATGGCACCTCCAATTTCGCCAATAACATTTTTAACGGCCTGATAAGGACCAAGATGTTCATCTTCCATTTTGGCATGCACCGCTTCAACAACGACAATGGCATCATCTACCACGATACCTATGGCCAATACTAGTGCGAACAACGTAATCAGGTTGATGGAAAGCCCGAACAGTTGCATCACGAAAAAAGCTCCAATCAAAGAAACAGGCACAGCAATAATCGGGATTAGGGTAGACCTCCAATCACCTAAAAACAGGAATACAACTATCGCCACAAGTATAAAGGCATCCCGAAGGGTATGCATCACCTGTTCTATGGATGCATCGAGGAAATTGGACACATCATAACTGATTTTATAATCGACTCCTGGTGGAAGGTATTCTTCAAGCTCTTTCAGCTTGTCTTTTACAGTGTCGATAACATCACTGGCATTACTTCCAAAGGTTTGTTTCAAAACAATGGATGCCGATGGTTTTCCATCCAGGTTGGAATAGATATCAAAAAATTCACTTCCTAATTCTACTTCAGCAATATCTTGCAGTTTAAGGATTTCTCCTTCTTCATTAGCTTTGATAATAATGTCCTTGTACTGGTCTGCTTCATTAAAGCGTCCTTCGTAGGTCAACACATATTCCAAAGATTGTGCTTGCTTACCTGAACTTCTTCCCAACCTTCCTGGTCGTGCGATAATGCTTTGCTCGTCCATAGCTTCTAGCACTTCTTCTGCAGAAATATTATAAGCCCTCATTCTATCGGGTTTCAGCCATACCCGCATGGCATACTTACGGCTACCCAAAATTTTGGCACTTGCTATACCATTGATACGTTGTAGTTCTGGAACAATTTTCGTGTAGGCGTAGTTATAGAGAAACTTTTCGTCATTCTTCTTGGCATCACTGTACAGGTTCACATACATCAACATACTTGGCTGTACGGGTGTGATGATGACCCCTTCACGTTGTACCAAAGGCGGTAACAAAGGCATGACCTGATCAACTCGGGTCTTAACCCGAACCACGGCCTGATTAGGATCTGTGCCAGGTTAAAAAATGATACGGAGTGTCCCTTCACCTGCACTGGTGGCATCCGAGGCAATGTACCGCATGCCCTGCACACCATTGATGGAGGTTTCCAATGGAACCAAGGTCGATTTTACCAATACATCGGCACTGGCGCCAGGATAGGCAATAAAGATGTTTACCGTTGTAGGTGCAATTTGGGGAAACTGCGATGTAGGCAATTTATTGATGGACAGTAATCCTGTAAAAACAATGATAACAGAGATTACTATGGCCAATACTGGCCGTTTTATAAACTTACTGAACATTTCTTTTGGAATTTTAAGGTTGGATTATTCTGCGTAGAGTTCCAAGTTTGAAATGGCTTCCTCCGGAGCTAGAAAATCATAGGCAATATGTTCACCTTCTTTTACCAGTCGGATGCCTTCCAAAAGCACCTTGTCTTTTTCGGAAAGTCCTTTTTCCACAACAAACAAATGAGGTAATTCTGCTCCAATAGCAATTTCTCTTTGACGAATGATATTATCCTTGTCCAGAACAAAAACAAATTTCTTGTCAAGTACCTCAAAAGTGGCTTTTTGTGGTATTATCAAAGCATCCGTAAGAGGTACTTCCATAAGAATACTACCTGTTTCACCATGTCGTAGAATACCATCAGGATTTGGAAATGTAGCCCTAAATGCAATATTTCCTGTTTCATTGTTGAACTCTCCTTCAATGGTTTCCACAATTCCCTTTTGATTGAATTCTCGGTTATTGGCCATTAATAGACTAACTACAGTTTTGTCATCCTTATGACCGTTTGTGATATAGTCCAGGTACTCAGCTTCAGGAACATTGAAATACACCCACATCTTACTATTATCGGATAGGGTGGTCAACAGTTCGCCTTCATCCAGAAGGCTTCCTTCCCGTACATGCAAATGGTCCATAATGCCATCAAAAGGCGCTTTAATATTGGTAAACCCCAGATGGGTCTTGGCCATGGTCACTTCGGCATTGGCTTTTTCATACTTGGCCTTGGACATGGCCAGTTCATTTGGCGACACCACTTTGCTTTCTGCCAATAGTTTAGTATTCTTAAGCTCTATGGCGGCAACATCAGCCTCGGCTTCAGCTCTTTTCAATTCCGCTTGATATACGTTTGGCATTATTTTGAACATAGGCTGTCCTTTTTTTACAAATTGCCCTTCATCCACAGAAATCTTTTGTAGATACCCTTTTTCCAGAGCTCGTAACTCTATATGCCTTATGGAATGGATTTGACTGACATAGTCTTTGGTAATTATGGTGTCCATTTTTATCGGACTGGTCACTAAATGCCTGACCTCTTCTTTGTGCTCTTTTTTGTGATGCTTGCAACTACCGAAACTAACGAGTACGAGCAGTAAAGTAATGCTAGAAATTCTCTTCATTGTATTGATTGTATTTGACAAATTGGATTTTAAAAACTGGTATATTGAAGACTTATCAGTTAGCTGAAACAGTAAGTTTTCTATGCTTGAAAATCGAATATCAAAAGACCATGCTCTTTGAGAAGTGCATAACAACTTTGATGTTCAAAAAAAAAATGGTGATTAGCACGCTATTTTTAAGCGGCAATAGGTAATGTAACTTGGAACTTTGCTTGTATTGGGTACAGTGGAATCACTACCAACACTTAATCTTACAGGAATGTCTACATGGGCTATTTTAGTGAACTCCTGAACTAGGGTTTCGTTTCCGAAACTTCCACCGTCTTCGATAGTGATATCATCAACAATGGGCGTTATTACATCAACATAAATTTCTTCTTCAACCTCTGAAGTAATGCATTCCAAAGGTTGTGCACTGAGAACCTCTCCTGAAGTAAGGGGCACTAAAAGCAATGAGAAGATTAATATGAGAAACTTGAGTTTCACCTTAATTTGTTGACTTGGTTTAAACGAGGGCAAAAGTATTCTGGAATCACTTTTGCATACAAGAAGTTAGTGCTTAGGAGAGTTTAAATTTCGGAAATTTGAACTCAATAACGTTTTTATGAACCAATTTTAACCATTCATCATGGTGCCCGGTTCTTTATAAATGTGGTACTTTAACCTGATAAACAATTTGATGCCTGAATGAGTGGAATAGTTATCCCAGAACATTTTATATCCAGTGGTGAGCGCCAAGATGCTTACATCATCAGTTATTCCCATCAGGAAAAACTGTTCAGGCAAAAAGTATCTTTTGAGTACTACACCTTTAGTCTTTTAGTAGAAGGCATAAAAGAAATACATACGCCTTCGTCGAATGAAAGAATTCATCCGTTTAATTTTTTAGTTGTAAAGCGAGGCAATTGTTTGATGACGGAGAAATTATCCAACAATTCAACGTACAGAAGCAAACTCATTTTGTTCTCTATGGAATTTCTGCAAAACTTCATTAGAAAATACCAGGTTACTATTCCAAAGAATGAGGCACTCTCCAATGAGTTGTACCGGATATTACCATTTGACGACTATATTCGATTATATGTAGAATCTATTAGTAGTGTAGAGGTTTCTCCCATGATGCAACAGGCAAAAGTAGAAGAACTATTGATCTACTGCTATGAGAAATTTGGAGGTAACCTGTTCTCTTTTATAACTGAGGAATCAGCGTATCCAAATCTTCAACAAGTCGTTGAAGAGCATGTGAGCGAAAACTTATCCATCGAGGAACTCGCTTTTCTTTGCAATATGAGTATTTCTACTTTTAAAAGAGCCTTTCGACAAACCTATGATGCCACGCCATCTAAATGGATTAAGAACAAACGCTTAGAGCTTTCCAAGACCGATTTGCAAGACATCAAGCTTAGGGCATCTGATGTATATCTCAAATACGGTTTTGGAAGCCTTTCCCGATATATCAGTGCTTTTAAAGAAACTTATGGTATTACTCCCAAGCAATTTCAGCAGTCATTGAAATGAACCTTTTCGTATACTTTTTGGACAAATCTGGCTAACGTAAAACTTCCCTTCATTCGGACATTTGCAGTGTATAATTAAAATCATAGCAAATGAAACGAATACTTATTTTATCCACATTATTAATCCCTAGCATTTTTTGGGCACAAACATTTACCTTGTCAAGTAAAGATGTAGGTGGGCAAGCAACAAACACAGAAGTCTTTAATGGGTTTGGTTGTACTGGTGATAATACCTCGCCTCAATTAAGTTGGAAGAACGCACCGGAAGAAACAAAAAGTTTTGCAATTACAATGTACGACCCTGATGCACCTACGGGAAGTGGATGGTGGCACTGGGTAGTTTTTGACATACCCGCAAATACAAACCATATAAAAACTGGAGCTGGGGACCTTGCTAAAAAGTTAATGCCTGAAGGGGCGATCCAAAGCCCTACGGATTTTGGCAAAGGTGGTTACGGCGGACCTTGTCCACCAGAAAATCATGGAGACCATCAATACATAATTACGGTATACGCTTTAAAAACCGATAAACTTGGATTGGATGAAAATGCAAATCCTGCCTTGGTAGGCTTTTACCTAAACAGCAATACCATTGCTAAATCTTCCATCGTAATGTATTATGGTAGATAAAAAGATTCTCGTAGATAGATTGGACCATCTTGTATTAACGGTTGTGGATATTCAAAAGACCATCCATTTTTATAAGATGCTGGGTCTTGAGGAAATTACTTTTAGAGGTTCCAGAGAAGCTCTGAGATTGGGGAATCAAAAAATTAATCTCCACCAAATTGGTAAAGAGTTTGAACCCAAAGCGAATAGACCAACACCCGGAAGTGCTGACCTGTGCTTTATAGTTTCCAATCC
Organism: Bacteroidota bacterium; assembly: GCA_039196145.1. Classification (GTDB taxonomy): domain Bacteria; phylum Bacteroidota; class Bacteroidia; order Flavobacteriales; family Flavobacteriaceae; genus Flagellimonas. The sequence goes on along the minus strand of JBCCUY010000059.1, from coordinate 5,266 downwards.
TATTGAAGAATTAGAGCAAATCTTAATCGAGAAAAACATACCTATAGTAGAAAGTATTGTAGATAGAACGGGGGCACTTGGTGCTATCCGTTCTATTTATATTAGAGATTTGGATGAAAACCTTATTGAATTAAGTTGTTATTGAGAAGTTCATATATATTTTGACCAATACATGTACTTTTTAATTTGCACATACAAAGTGTAAATCGGTTAATCAACAATCATTGAACTTCTCAATGTACTCCGAAGGAGAAACGCACATGATCTTTCTGAATTGTCGATTAAAATTTGAAATGTTGTTAAACCCGCTTTCAAAACATATTGCGGATATGGAATATTGTTTTTCTTGTAAAAGTTGACAGGCATATCCAACACGGAGTTCATTAACGAATCTGGAAATGGTCTTTTTGTTCATTTTCTTGAAATATCTGCAGAAGGAGGACCTGTTCATACAAGCAATATCGGCTATTACATCAAGTTCCACCTGGTCCTTGAAATTACAATAGATATAATCGTATACTTTGTCCATATTGTGCTTGGCATTAGTACTTATGGAACGATCTACTCTACCTCCCCTGCCAAGTACTTTATAGCTTTTTTCCCTACCTAAAACGACCAAAAGGTTAAGAATTGCCATAATCTTTTCAAAATCGGTCATATGAAATATAGCCTTGATTTGCTTTTCGGCTACCTTTTTTGCGTTAAATCCAATTTTGATGGCGTTACGTGCATCACTTAAAATAGAATTAAATTCAGCAGCTTCAGGAAGTTTAACTATGTCGTTATACATCAACATTTCATCGAAATGAATGACCAGAGCTTCCGCTCTTAATTTTGAAGAAGGGAGAAAGTACTTTTTGTCGTTCAAAAGCATATGGGGAACATTGCTTCCAATCAAAAAAATATCTCCTGGCCCAAACTTCTCCATATCATTCCCCAACAGAATAATTCCCGTACTTTCTTTGATTAAAACGAGTTCAACTTCTGGATGATAATGCCATACTTTAAAGAAATGAGGAAACGAATGGAATTTTTCGGAAAGCGTACGGTTGAGACGATTTGTGCGATCTACTAACTGTGGTTTCATATGTTCTTGTTCTGCACTTTCATTAGCCCTTCAGCAAAAAAAGGGACATTACTTTAAACTTAGTGCAAACTGTTCTTTTAAAAATAATCCATCTGTCAACATTCCACAAATCTGTTCTTCACCATTCAATTTGCTCTGTTGGTTATCCCAATAAGATATGCTTACCGTGTAGTGATTTATAAAATGGTATGCTGGATTTTAGAATATGTTTGCAATAGATACTGAAAAGTCCGCAGGGTTACAATGATATCGTTTTTATCCACCTGCCGTGAAGTTTTTACCTCCATAATCATCTTTTCAAGCAACCTGATGCAAAGTACCCGTCTCAATTAAATGCTCTGCTCAATGCCGATCTACAGCAACCAAAAGTTGTCCGAATCCAAATGCATTTGCCCTTCTTTCGGGTAGAGTCCCAAGCAGTGTGGGCCTACAAAACACTAAATCATATAATTGTTCTTATAACAAGGTAGTGTTCAAATTGTAAGTATGAATATTACTTAAACGTCCATCTATCAAGATTTGACATTTTGTGCCAACTCATGGATTCAAGTTCTGAAATACGAAGTCATCAATCATTTGTTGTTATACTGACCTGTAGCGAGGATTGACTATTTCCGTCGTACACTTATCTGCTCATCAACCCAAGAAATGCAGTAGTGGTATGAAATGAAGTCAGTTGTAATTTTCTATAAAACCTTCTCCTTCGTTTATTTATTCACATCTGTTACTCTAAAGACGTATGCGTAGTTATCCTCCACTTGGAATCTGTTTGGGTCAAATTCTGGTAATGAAAGTATTATGTCCCTTCCAGATTTTGCATAGCTGATCTCTTCTCCAGTGGCCAATAAGGTTATTTTGCTTTCTTTTGTGAGCTCCATATTTTTTAAGGTTAGCTCCCTTCCAGGCCATTTAGGGCTTATAGCATATATATCAGCACCTTTAGATGTGAAGAATAGTTCTTTGACCGCTTTTCCAGGGATACCATCCAGTGTTTGCTTTAGAATATAATCACCAACTACATATTGCTGGTTTTCTTCTAATAATTCAAAGTTTCTATCTCCTGCGGACCATTGGTAAGAACGTTTCCATTTCCTTGTTCCATAAATGGACTCCCCATTGATTTTTAGCCATTTTCCTATCTGTAAAAGTCTTTCCTGCATTATCACCGGAATTTTTCCATCTGCTGAAGGCCCTACGTTAATGCATAGATTCCCTCCCTGACTTACGATATCGGCAAGCATCAGTATCAACATCTGCGGTGAGTTATAATCCTCTATATCTTCATTTCGATTATAACCAAAAGAAAGGCCCATACCCCGTATTTCCTCCCATGGTTTACTGAAGTTTACTTCCTCCCGCAAATATTCCGTAGTATAATAACCTCCGTGCTTATGACGTTGGCCCTTTGCCCAACGGTCATTGATGACCACCTTATCTTTTACTGGGGATTCATTGAATAGCCACGCCAATAACTCCGAACTTTTCCAATAATCATCTTCTTTTTCCCACTCCCCGTCCGCATAAATTAAGTCAGGTTGATATTTCATAACCAAATCCTTAAACTGTGGATGGTAGTGATCGTGTACAAACCTTTCCAAATCGGCTTGATACCATGGATGGTACCACTCATAAAGAGAATAGTAGACCCCTGCCTTAAGCCCCTCTGCTTTCATGGCCTTGATATAGTCGCCAACAAGGTCTCGTTTTGGACCTATTACCATGCTATTCCAAAGGTATCCCCGAGAATTTGTGGCATGTTCATTGGGCCAAAGTGCAAAGCCATCATGATGCTTAGAGGTCATAATAACATATTTGGCACCTGAATTTTTAAAGATTTTGGCCCATTTTACCGGATCATACAATTCTGCCTTCCATAACTTCGCAAAATCAATGTAGTTAAAACTCTCGCCGTAAGTTTTTTTATGAAAGTCTGGAATTTCCTGTCCTGAGAATTTACCGTTTCCAAAAATACTCTCCGACTGAAACCAGGTTTGATACCACTCCTCGTAAGTTCCCTTTGGAGACCAAGAGGGTACAGAATAAGGGCCCCAATGAACAAAAATTCCGAATTTGGCTTCTGAAAACCAATCTGCAACAGGTCGCGTGTCCAACGACTTCCAATTGGATTCATATCTAGTGCCTTGGGCATTGACAACTGAACATCCCAAGACCGGAATGGCAATAAACAGTAAAAGTCGTGTCTTCATAATCTCAAAATTTTCCAAATTCAAACATGATTTCCTTAATTTCTATTTTTAAAACCATATCAATTTCTACATTTTTTCTAGCGTATAGTATTGTCATTCTGCGATAGGGTTTCAAAAAGATTCCCCAAATCCAGTGGATCGTTCATCTTCTTCTGTAGCGCCATCAGGTCGGCAAAGAGCTCCACTACTCGTTTCTTGTTTTCAGGGTCCTCAGCTAGATTATCAATTTCTTCTGGGTCTTCTTCTAAATCGAACAGTAGTACTTTATTGATCTTAGGATATATAATAAGTTTATACCCACCCTTGCGAATCATACGCTGTGATTCTTCTTCAAAAGCGCAGTATACTCCATCATCTAAATGACCCTGGAGCCTTTCTCCTTTTGCCAAGGGAATCAAGCTATTGAAGTCCACATGGTCTGGCTTTTTAATACCTGCCAAATCCAGACTGGAGGCCATAATATCCTGTAAATAGACATCTGCAGTTACTTTTTTGCCCTTTGGCACATCGGGTCCCATTACCATTAGAGGTACCCTTATGCTATGGTCAAACATGTTTTGCTTACCCAATAACCCATGATGACCAACCGAAAGTCCATGGTCTCCTGCAAAAAAAATATAGGTTTCTTTCTTTAGCCCGGAAGCTTCTACGGCATCCAGTATTTCTCCTATTTGATGGTCCAGATGGGTAATAATAGCATAATACTCACGCAAATGTGTTTTGAGTGAAAAAGGTGTCCTTGGATAAGGAGCCAAGGCTTCATCCCGCATGGTAAAACCACTGTTCATAGCATCCTTATAAGGATATTCTGGAAGCCAGTTATCAGGAACAGGAATATCGTGCACATTATACCTATCCAAAAATTCTTGGGGTGCCTGACGCGGATCATGGGGCGCATTAAAGGCCAAATACATGAAAAAAGGATTTGTCATTTGGGTGGCATCTTGTAAGAATGCCAATGCATCATCACGTACAACCTCGCTCCAGTGTTTGCCCCCCTCCCAAAATCCCTTGAATTTAGGGTTGCTGGATGTCCACATGGTATCCTGCTCATTCACAGGACGATAATAACCAGGAGGGGTCATGGCCTTTACATCTTTTCCTTGATCAAAAGCCTTGTATATCTGGTTCCAATCTACCATATCTCTCAAATCGTTAGGCATTCCGGGCCGTATGTTTCTTACTGTACCAAATACCTCTTTTGCCGGTAAGTCCACGTGCCACTTTCCAGTCATATACGTATTATAGCCTTTCGATTCCATTAATTTTCCCCAGGTAGAATTTAATGCCGTGGAATCCCTTCTTTTCCATTCAGATATTGTATTCTTAGCATTCCAAATATGTTTACCGGAGATAATCATTGAACGGGATGCAACGCAAATGGCACCATTCCACCCTCCCATATTATAAGCATGGGTAAAGGTCGTCCCTTGATGCACCATTCGATCAAGATTTGGGGTTTCTATGATTCCGTTTCCAAGGGCAGCTATGGCATCATAAGTGTAATCATCTGCAAAAAGAAAAATAATGTTTGGAGCGGATGTTCCCTGTTTTTGTCCTTGGCACCCAAAAAAGAGTAGTAAAATACCAAGGATACCTGTTAGCTTCGAGAATTCTTTAATATTCAATTTATACTGGTTTTAATGTGCGTAGCGATTTACTATTGTTTCAATGGAATCACCATATTCCAGGTATTTTCAAACTGCCAAGCTTTGGGGCCTTCACCAACCGCCGCAAACAAATGTGTAGGCTTGCCGTCTTCTAACAAAAGGTAAGGTCTTTCAAAATGATTCTGACGCGTACGACTACCATCTTCCCAAAGAATGTTTCGGGAGTAGGCCCGGACTTTTTCGTAGATCTCCCATTTCACGCCATCTTTTGACCAGCAGTGTACACCTCCCCCCTCTTCACCACAGATTCTACCTGAGCGGTCTTTGACTATAGCCTCATAGTGTTTTCCGTTCCACCATAT
>JBCCUY010000058.1:0-13095 GCA_039196145.1 Bacteroidota bacterium | reverse complement strand
CGTAATGGTCCCTATCTGGGTACTTTTAGAATCTGGACTGAACCTGGCCTTAAGCGCATAGGTAATGGCATTTTCAATTAAGCAGTAGTTATTGGTCCCGGAGCTTTTGTCGTTAAAATCCGCTTCAGTGACATAACCATTGTTGTCCACTTTTATATTAATGACCACTTTACCCCCCTCGATACAGGTGTAAATGGGAGGGGGTAAGGAATAGGCATTACGTTCCACCAGGGAGTAGGAAATAGAAGTGCGGCGATCTTTCAGGTTATTGGTAAACTCTTCTTTTTGGGCTTCACGCTCTCCAAGTTTTTGCTTTTTTTCTTCGCGTTTGGCAGCTAATTGTTTCAATTGCTCGGCAAATTCGCTATCCGAATCAGAATACTCACCCTCCTCACTATTTAAGGCCTTTTCTTCTAGAAGCTCTTCCAAAGTCTTTAGCGGTTCTGGATTTCCCACACTTGGTTTGGCCGTTTCATTGAAGGCCATATGACTCTTTATGGGGTCATTGTTCATCAATTCCTCCAGACGCTCCTCTTCTTCTCTTAACAGTTCTTCAATATCTTCATCCGCCAGGCTCATTTCAATAACATACTCTTCCTCTTTCATGCCACCTAAATGGATGTTGTACAACAACAAAACGATTAGGGACATGGAGAAAAAAGTTATTAAAAATGATAACTGGTTTCTGTTAAGGTTCATAGTGATAATATAACCGCTTTTTTTCAAAAATATTTTATCTCGGTACTCTTAGAACCTCTATCTGTCGATGAAATCAATCTTCTTGACCCAGATTCTCCTTGAAAACCGACGGGGTTACAGCATTAAGTACGTTGAAATCGCCTATTTTGGTTCTTCTGAGTCGAGACAAATGGGCTCCGGAATCCAGGTGTTTTCCGAAATCATAGGCCAACGAGCGGATATACGTGCCTTTGCTACATACTACCCTAAAGTCTACTTCGGGCATCCGGATTTCACCGATTTCAAAGGTTTGAATCTCAACTTTTCGCGATTTAATTTCCACCTCCTTGCCTTCCCGGGCGAATTCATAGAGGCGTTTACCATCTTTTTTTAGCGCAGAAAACACGGGTGGTACCTGCTCAATTTCTCCCAAAAATTGGGATGTGGCCGCATGGACGTCTCCTTCGGTTATGTGTTGGGATGGAAAGGTTTGGTCCACTTCGGTCTCCAAATCATATGATGGTGTGGTTGAACCAAGGGTAAAGGTCCCGGTATACTCTTTGGTCTGACCCTGCAGTTCAGGTATTTTCTTGGTGAATTTACCGGTGCAGATGATAAGCAGTCCGGTTGCCAAGGGGTCCAAGGTTCCAGCATGGCCAATTTTAATCTTTTTAAGGTCGAACTTTTTTCGGATGGCCCATTTTAAAGCGTTGACGGCTTGGAACGAACTCCATTCCAAAGGTTTATCGATTAAAAGGATTTGACCAGCTAAAAAGTCTTCTTTGGTCTTCAAGTAGCTAGGGGTTTAAAGGACAAAGTTACGTATCGGATGGGAATGTTATCCCCAAATGCTCCAAGCAATGGCAATAAGTCCCACGATCAAACAATAAATGGCAAAATACGAGAGCTTGCTTTGTCGTACCAGCTTGATCATCCAAGTACAGGCAGCAAGTCCGGCAATAAAAGCTGCAATAAACCCTACACCCATGGCCACCGCTTGATCGCCCACGAAGTTGACCTCACCACTTAAAAGGTCCTTGGCCATTTTTCCAATAATGAGCGGCACTACCATTAAAAAAGAAAATCTGGCCGACTTGGATTTATCAACACCCAAAAGAACTGCGGCAGATATTGTGGCCCCACTTCTGGAAATTCCGGGTAAAATGGCCACGGCCTGAGCCATTCCAATCACAAAGGCACCTCTGTAAGAAACGCCTTTGTCAGTGGTCTTGGCCAAATCTGCCAAATAAAGCAGTATGGCGGTTATCAGAAGCATGATACCCACAATGATAATCGCACCGTCAAAAAAGACTTCTAAAAAATCCTCCAGAAAGAACCCTACAAGAGCTGCAGGAATCATGGAAATGATGATTTTTAATGAAAATTGGGTCTCTTCGTTCCATTTAAATTGGAATAGCCCTCTGAGAATCTCCCAAACATCTTTTCTAAAAACGATAATTGTGCTGAGCGCAGTTGCAAAATGAAGTACTACCGTGAATAACAAACTCTCCTCAGGAAGCGAATCTGCACCTAAAATAGCCTTTCCCAACTCCAGGTGTCCGCTGGAAGAAACCGGTAAAAATTCAGTAAGTCCTTGGATAATTCCAAGGATTATAGCATCAATAAGTTCCAATTATTTTTTGTTTTTGCTAGGGTTTAACAAAATGGCATAGACCTGAACCCCAAGACCTATGAGCACTAAAGTGGGTGCTAATCGTATCCGTCTAAAACTGTAGATATCCGGATTGAAAACATTGGGGTCGTCGCTGCCACCCCCACTCATCAAAATAAACCCTAGGGCAATAAAAGCAAGTCCGATAAAAAGAAACATATAGTTTTTCTTTTCAAAAACGAACTCTTTTTTTGGTTTTGCAACGTTCTTATTTTTCTTACTCATGCTGTAAAGTTAATAATAAAGATCATCAGTCCTTAAATTGAGGAACCGCTGTGTGGCGATATGCGTGCTGCCCCAAGAAATTAAAACACCCAAACCAAAGACGCCTGCGAACAGAATAATTAGAACAACAAAGTCCTGGAACAGGTTCAATTCCGGAAAGTTGGTGTTGACATAGTACAGTACCCCGGCAAGTGCAATCAAAGCCAAGGCAGCCCCTAGCATACCTAACTTTATATTGGTGTAGATAAAAGGCCTTCGGATGAATCTTTTGGTGGCTCCAACCATTTGCATGGTCTTTATGATAAAACGTTTGGAATATATGGACAGCCTAATGGAACTGTTGATTAGGAGCACTGCAATAAGGGTGAAAACGGCACTGGCAATCAAAATCCACAGACTTATTTTCCTCACATTATCGTTTAACAATGAAATCAATGGTTTGTCGTAACTAACCTCCTCAACATAGGTTTTTGAGGAAATATCTCCGGCAATAACCTCAATTTGTTCCGGGGAAACGAAATCGGCCTTAAGGTTGACATCAATGGAATTTTTAAGTGGATTATAGCCCAAAAATTCCACAAAGTTCTCTCCAATATCTTCGCTATACTGTTCTGCTGCATCTTCCTTGGACACATAATCTGCAGATTTGGTATAATCTGCGAGTGCCAAACTTTTTTGTAACTGTTCAATTTCAATAGGTTTGGCATTATCCTTTAAAAATACCGAAATGGTAATCTGCTCTTTGAAATGGTCTGCCAATTTTTTGGTATTGAGCACCAAAAGACCAAGAACCCCGAGAAGAAACAATACCAAGGCAATGCTCAAAACGACTGAAAAATAGGAGGAAATCAACCTTCTCCGCTGATAACGTTCAATATATTGGCTCATATAGGAAAATCAATACGTAAAAATAGAAAAGTAAATCGTAATTAGGGGATTAAAGCTATTTTTGCAACTTGAAAATGAAGTGAAGACCATGGATTACAATTTCAGGGAGATAGAGGCCAAATGGCAAAAGTATTGGGCCACCAACCAAACCTTTAGGGCGTTAAACCAATCCGATAAACCCAAGTTTTATGTATTGGATATGTTTCCTTACCCATCCGGCGCTGGATTGCATGTTGGGCATCCCCTTGGGTACATTGCCAGTGATATTTATGCCCGATACAAAAGGCATAAGGGCTTCAATGTCCTACACCCTATGGGTTACGATTCCTTTGGTCTTCCTGCAGAGCAGTATGCCATACAAACTGGGCAGCATCCTGCAATAACCACAGAAGCCAACATCAAAAGATATCGTGAGCAGTTGGACCAATTGGGCTTTTCTTTTGATTGGAGCCGTGAGGTAAGAACATCAGACCCCGGCTACTATAAATGGACCCAATGGGTTTTTATCCAGTTGTTCAATTCGTGGTACAACAAGGCAACGGATAAGGCAGAGCCAATTTCAGATTTGATCTCTAGTTTTGAGCGATCTGGGAACCAACGAACTGAAGCTGCTTGTGATGAGGATACGCCTGAATTCAACGCTTCGGATTGGGAGCAGTTTTCGGATAAAACCAAACAGGAAATACTCCTTAAATATAGGCTTACCTATTTGGCCGATACCGAGGTAAACTGGTGCCCGGCATTAGGAACCGTTTTGGCCAATGATGAAATCGTGAATGGGGTGTCGGAACGTGGGGGACATCCCGTTATACGGAAGAAGATGACACAATGGAGTATGCGAATCACTGCCTATGCCCAGCGTTTGTTGGATGGTTTGGATACCATTGATTGGCCCCAACCGCTAAAGGATTCGCAGACCAACTGGATTGGTCGCTCTGAAGGAGCTTTGGTGGAGTTTGGTATTCCGAATACCGATTACAAGATTCCGGTCTTCACCACCCGTCCCGATACTATTTTCGGAGCAAGCTTTATGACCTTGGCCCCGGAGCATGAGTTGGTGGAGAAAATTACAACAGCAGCTCAAAAAGAAACAATCATTGCATATGTTGAAGCAACGGCCAAACGTTCGGAGCGCGATCGCATGGCGGATGTGAAAACCATATCTGGAGCTTTTACGGGCGCCTATGCGGAACATCCATTTACCAAGGAACCCATTCCCATTTGGATTGGCGATTATGTCTTGGCGGGTTACGGAACAGGAGCGGTTATGGCCGTGCCCTGCGGTGATCAACGGGATTATGATTTTGCAAAACACTTCGATATTCCAATCCCAAATATTTTTGATGGGGTAGATATTTCCGAGGAAGCCTTTGCTGACAAAGCCAATACGGTCATAGCCAATTCTGATTTTCTTAACGGACTTTCTTTCAAAGAAGCCACGACCAAAGTAATTGCGGAGTTGGAAAAACTGGGTCGAGGCGAAGGAAAGATCAATTACCGTCTTCGGGATGCCGTTTTTAGTAGACAGCGGTATTGGGGTGAGCCATTCCCGGTATATTACGTGGATGGGATGCCACAGATGATTGGGGATGAACACTTGCCTTTGGAACTCCCTGAAGTAGAGAAATACCTGCCAACGGAGACTGGAGAGCCACCATTGGGCAATGCCAGCACTTGGGCTTGGGACGTAGAAAAATGTTTGGTTGTTGCTAATCAAAACATCGACCATAAGAAGGTTTTCCCATTGGAACTGAACACTATGCCTGGTTGGGCTGGAAGCTCTCAGTATTTTAACCGTTACATGGACCCAACCAATACTGAAGCCATTTATTCACAGGATGCCATTGCCTATTGGCAAGATGTGGACTTGTATATTGGTGGAAGTGAACATGCTACAGGACACTTGCTCTATTCTAGGTTCTGGCAGAAGTTTTTGTTTGATCTGGGAATTGCGCCAAAGGAGGAATTTGCCAAAAAGCTCATCAATCAGGGTATGATTACGGGAACAAGTGCCTTTGTTTATAAGGATATGGATTCCAATAGGGTGTATTCCAAAGGGTTGCTCGAGGGAAGGAATACTATACCAATTCATGCGGATGTTTCCTTGGTGAACTCATCCGATGAACTGGATGTGGAAGCTTTTAAGCAGTGGCTGCCTGAGTATAAGGAAGCCGAGTTTGTGCTAGAGGACGGAAAGTACATCGTCGGGCGTGAGATAGAGAAAATGTCCAAATCCAAATATAATGTGGTCAACCCAGATTTGATTTGTGAGGAATATGGAGCTGATTCCCTAAGATTGTACGAAATGTTCCTGGGACCTTTGGAGCAATCCAAACCTTGGAACACAGCCGGGATTTCAGGGGTTCACTCTTTCTTGAAAAAACTGTGGAAACTATACACTTCAGTTGACGATAGCGAAGCTTCCGCGGAAAACCTTAAAACCTTGCACAAGACTATTAAAAAAGTGGAAGAGGATATTGAGAATTTTTCTTTCAACACCTCGGTTTCCACCTTTATGATCTGTGTAAACGAGCTGACCGCCCAAAGGTGTTCCAGTAAATCAATTTTGGAACCACTTGCTATTTTGGTGTCACCTTACGCTCCGCATATTGCAGAGGAACTGTGGGAGAAATTGGGACATCAAGAATCTATTTCAACAGCCGCATTCCCAGAGTTTGATGAAAAGCATTTGGTAGAAAACAGCAAGGAATACCCTATTTCGTTTAATGGAAAAATGCGATTTAAGCTAGAGCTTCCATTGGATTTGGCCAAAGATCAAATTGAAGCGGCTGTAATGGCCCATGAAAAGACAAAGGCACAACTTGATGGACGAACACCCAAAAAAGTTATTGTGGTACCGGGGAAAATTGTCAATATTGTAGGGTAGGCATAACATATATGACGAATTATGGAAACTATTGAGATCATTGGACTCGTTGCTGCTACACTCACCACGAGCGCATTTGTGCCACAGGTCTATAAAACTTGGAAGACCAAGTCTACCAGGGATATCTCAGTTACCATGTATACTGCTTTTTTCGTTGGAACCTCCCTTTGGTTGTTCTATGGCATCCACCATGAGAGTTTGGCGATAATCTTGGCCAATGGCATTACCGCTGTATTGGTCTTATTCATGATTTTTTTAAAGTTTCGATACAGATAGGTGAAGTTTAACGGGCGGAAGAATCTGGTGCTCACATATCAAGATTTGTACATTTTGTCAGTAAAACTGTCCCACTAATAGCTTGGCGGGGTTTTTGCTCTAGAGTTGGTATCTTTATAAGACTAAAACTAGAAGCTATGATGACATATTATATATTGATTGGTGGAATAGCGCTGATCAGCTGGTTGGTAAGCAGCCAATTGAAGAGCAAGTTCAAGAAATACTCCAAGGTTCACCTAAGAAATGGCATGAGTGGAGCGGAAATTGCCCAAAAAATGTTGGACGACCATGGCATACGGGATGTCAAGGTAATTTCAACCGCAGGAAGGCTTACCGATCATTACAATCCAAAAAATAAAACCGTAAATCTTAGTGAGGCGGTATACAGTCAAAGAAATGCAGCGGCAGCTGCTGTTGCGGCGCACGAGGTAGGTCATGCGGTACAACATGCCCAGGCCTATGAATGGTTGACCATGAGATCTAAGTTGGTTCCTGTGGTCAGCGTTACCTCTGGAATGTCTACATGGATTGTTTTCGGAGGTCTAATGTTGGGTGCGGCGGCTGGTGTGGGATTTGGTTTTTACATCGCCGTGGCAGGTTTAATTATGATGGGACTGGCAACTGTGTTTAGTTTTGTTACCCTGCCAGTTGAATATGATGCCAGTAATAGGGCTTTGGCCTGGCTAAAACAGAAAAATATGGTAAGCCAGCAAGAATATGCAGGGGCGGAAGATGCCCTTAAATGGGCTGCCAGAACCTATTTGGTGGCAGCATTGGGTGCCTTGGCCTCCTTGGTATATTGGGCATTCCAAGTGTTTGGCGGTCGAGACTAATGGTCAATAAAAAATAAGTAAAAAAAACGGAGCCATAGGCTCCGTTTTTTCATTAGGAATTTTGATGAGTTAGTTAGTCTATCCAGTTCCCAACATGATCGTCTATAACCTGTAACCCTACACCTTCGGTACCCGTTACGGAAATCATGTCGAGTATATCCCTAATTGTATTTTCTTCTTCCACTTGCTCCATTACAAACCAATCCAGAAATCGTTCCGTGGCAATATCACCAACTTCCCGGGCCTTCATAACAATATTGTGAATAGATTTGGTCACAGCAATCTCATGGTCCAGCGTACTTTCAAACACATCCACTATAGAAGCATAATCATGATTTATACCGGTAACTTCGGGTGAAAATGGACTTCCTCCCGCATCAATTAAAAAATCAAAGATCTTCATCATATGCTCCCGCTCTTCTTCCGATTGTTTTCGGAAAAACTTAGCACTGGTAAAAAACCCGTTTTGATCGCACCATGAGGCCATGGCCAAATAGGTGGCGGAGGCATGGGCCTCCATTTTTATCTGCGAATTGAGCAAATCCATGGATTCCACCTTGATGCTCATTCCTTGTCTAGCTATATCTTTCATTGTTCAATACGTTATTGTTCATTTTCTTTCCCAGTTATAAAAGTACGCAATCTGGCCCTTAAAATACGGGCAAGGCGCTATTTTAAAGTGATTTAAGACTTATTAAAAATAAGGGGATTAGGCGCTGAGAAAAACTGGTGTTGCGGAAAGTCCCAGAAGCGAGAATCCTTGTTCCATTAATTCCTTAAGATCAATGATCTCTAGGGTGTTCAAGACAAACAAATGTTTCTTGTTGCAAAGTTGCAAAACTTCAAAGCCATGTTTGTTCATATCACCATCAAAATGGTCTTCTATCGCAATGGAACGCACTTTATGACGAATAGCAAGCAGCTGGCAGAATGAGACCCGTACCACTTTTTGACCAAAATCGATATAGAAACAACGATCGTTCGAGGCTTGGTAAAGGGTATAATATGTAGACCGATAAATCGTGTTCATCGGGGCAAAAATAATCTTTATTTAGATTCAATACAAATATCAGATGTGAATCTGTCGGTCAATTTGCTGATTTAGGGAGATAAAAGTCTCGGTTCTGGATACCCCATCAATCTGTTGGATTTTCTTGTTAAGTACCTGCATAAGGTGTTCATTGTCCCTACAGAGCACCTTGATAAGGATGGACCAGTTCCCAGTGGTATAATGGCATTCCAACACTTCAGGAATTTTTTCCAACGCCTTTACGGCCTGAGGGTTGGCCATGGCTTTGTCAAGAAAAATACCAATATACGCCATAGTGGTATACCCCAATACTTTGGGATTTACGATGAACTTTGAGCCTACAAAAAGGCCGGAAGCCTCCAGTTTTCTGAGTCGTTGGTGGATGGCGGCACCGGAGATACCAATATTCCGTGCAATCTCCAGGATAGGTCTTCGGGCATCTTCCATGAGATACCTTAGGATTTTTTTGTCTATTCCGTCTATTTTGACGGAACTGTTAGAATTTTTCATGCTTTGGTTTCAATAACAAAGTCAAAGATACCTAAAACTGAAAAACATTAACTTCCTATTGAATCTGGATTATACCCCAAATAAGGTACTTGGAATTCATTAAAGGTGATGCCGTACGATTTCAACTCCTTTAAAATGGGTTGATAAACCTCCTTGCCTATAGGAATTTGAACTCCGGGTGTAGTGATGTTCTTGTTCAAGATTTGCAAAGTGGCCATTGCTACCGGCAGACCTACGGTTTTGGCCATGGCAGTAAATGTCTGATTTTCGCCGAGGACCACCATATTGGCATCCAGCTGTTTTTTTACCCCATCCAATTCATAACCGAACTTGTGGTACATCACAATCATATCCCGTTCGTCTGACTTTAGTGTCCAACTGTCTTCCAAAATGTATTGGAGCATTTTTGCCGGAGTGGCATTTTTGATGGGTATTTTCTTGGTATCGTCAAAGAGATTCAACTCCAGTAATTTGCCCCATCGAATATCATCTTGGTCAATCTTTAGGTAGTGCCGTAACTTGAGCTCTACAGAATCTGTTGGAGAATAGGGAAGAAATAGGTTTACAAATTCCCGATAGGACATTCCTTCCGAATTTTCAACAATGTAGGTGTCATCGGTCATGCCCAAAATAACGAACATTTGCCAAGCCTTGGAAAACCCAACGCGGCGCATAGTTCCTCTATAAAGGGTAAGTGCATCCAGAAGTCCATAAGCCTCCCGGTATTTTAAGGAATCCCTGTTGGGATACACCTCAAAAGTGCCATATCTATCAATATCCACCAACTCGGTTCGTCTAAATATTTTTTGGTACGGAATGTATTTATAGGTACCCTCTTGAATGAATTTTGCAGCCCCGCCCTGACCGGCCACAACTACATTTCTTGGATTCCAGGTAAATTTATAGCTCCAAAGATTGGTGTCGTGCTCTGGGGCCACCAATCCCCCGGTAAATGATTCGAAAAGAAGTAGTTTGCCACCACGATCGCGGATACGGTCAATGACCTCCATGGCACTCATATGATCTATCCCTGGGTCCAAGCCAATTTCGTTCATAAACACCAATCCATTGGCCTTTGCCTCATCGTGAAGTGCTTCTATTTCCTTGCTGACATAAGAAGCCGTAACCAAATGTTTCTTGTACTGAATACAGTCCTCAGCTATTTTAATATGGAGCCTTGGTGGCAACATGGATACAACAATATCGCAATGCTCGATCAATTTTCTTCGGGCCGAATCATCAAAAATATCGAGTTGAACCACCTTGCAGTTGGGATGGGAGCTAATATCGCTGGGGATGTTTTCAGGATGTAGGTCCCCAATCGTTAACTGAAGCTTTTCAGCAGAGGATTTTTTAAGGAGGTAATCCAATAAATAAGAGGTTGACTTTCCAGCTCCAACAACTAAAATAGTTCGACCCATGGGTTTTAGTTATTTTTGATTAAAACGATTACGAAGGTATCAAATTGTTATATTTCTAAAAAAATAAGACCTCAAAGTTATGAACAGAACAATTTTGTTGACAGGAATTCTATTCGGTTTAATGGCTATTGTTCTAGGAGCTTTTGGAGCCCATGGGTTAAAACAACTGGTGGACACAAATGCAGTGGAAAGTTTTGAGACCGGGGTTAGGTACCAGATGTACCATGCCTTTTTCCTCGTTGTTTTGGGGATATGGGAAGGGTTGGAATCAACAAAAAGAAAACGGATTTTTTGGTTGGCTTGCATTGGGGTAATACTTTTTTCATTTTCAATCTATTTGTTATCGCTTAATAGTTTGATGACCTGGAATGTTAAAACTATTGGGTTTATCACTCCAATTGGTGGGCTTTTCCTCATAGCGGCTTGGGCCTTGTTTGCCTATTACATTTGGTCTAAGAAATCGAACAAATAAATGGGAAATTTGGTTGCCAAGACCGAGATTTTTCTAGCTTTGCACCAATTTAAAATTTAAACAATGGATACCTATACACCATCTACGAAATCGATTTCGTTAAAGCAGTATGGCATACAGCACAACAATGTGCGTTATCAGTTATCTCCTAAGGAGTTACATGGCGTAACCTTGGAAAAGGACATGGGAAAAGAGGCCTCTTCCGGAGCACTTGCGGTCAATACCGGAGAGTTTACGGGGCGATCACCAATGGACCGTTTTATCGTTAAGGATGATATTACCAAGGATAAGATCTGGTGGGGTAATATCAATATTCCGTTTGAAGGCGAAAAGTTTGATAAACTCTATGACAAAGTCATTAATTATCTGAATGAAAAAGAACTTTTTGTTAGGGATTGCTATGCTTGCGCAGATGAGACCTATAAGCTCAATATTCGTGTTATCAACGAATATCCTTGGTCCAACATGTTTGCGTACAATATGTTTTTGAGGCCCGATGCCAAAGAGTTGGAAAGCTTTGAGCCGGAATGGACGGTGGTCAATGCTCCGGGGTTTATAGCAGATGCTGAAATAGATGGAACGCGACAGCACAATTTTGCGATTCTAAATTTTTCAAAAAAAATAGCATTGATTGGTGGGACAGGGTATACTGGTGAGATAAAGAAAGGGATATTTTCGGCCCTTAACTTTATTCTGCCGGTCTTCAAGAATACTTTGCCTATGCACTGCTCGGCCAACGTTGGTGACAAGGGTGATACGGCAGTGTTTTTTGGACTTTCTGGGACTGGTAAAACCACACTTTCAACAGATCCAAATAGAAAGCTTATTGGGGATGACGAACATGGTTGGACCGCAGAGAATACCATTTTTAATTTTGAAGGAGGCTGCTACGCAAAGGTAATTGACCTGTCCAAGGAAAATGAACCGGAGATCTATGGCGCCATAAAGCAAGGTGCTATCTTGGAAAATGTAATATTGGATGACAAGGGAGTGGTTGATTTTGAGGATACTTCCATCACCCAAAACACAAGGGTAAGCTATCCTATTTATCATATAGATAACATTCAGCAACCCTCTATCGGGAAAGATGTAAAAAACATTTTCTTCCTTACCGCAGATGCGTTTGGGGTATTGCCCCCAATTTCCAAATTGACCCCAGCACAGGCGGCCTATCATTTCATTTCCGGTTATACGGCAAAGGTGGCAGGTACCGAAGCTGGTGTTGTAGAGCCACAACCTTCATTTTCTGCTTGCTTTGGTTCACCTTTTATGCCGTTACACCCAACTGTATACGCGGAAATGCTTAGCAATAAAATGCAGGAGTCTGGAGTGGACGTTTGGCTAATTAACACAGGTTGGACCGGTGGACCCTATGGTGTGGGAACCCGCATGAAACTTAAGTATACCCGGGCCATGATCAGCGCGGCCCTAAGTGGGGAGCTAGGCTTGTACAGTTATGATAAATACCACATCCATTCCGTGTTCGGAGTGGCACAACCAAGGGAATGCCCCGGAGTGCCCACAAAGGTGTTGAGCCCAAGGGCTACCTGGAACAATGACGAAGCCTATTATAAAACAGCCTTTAAATTGACCAATGCCTTTAGGGAAAATTTCAAGAAGTTCGAGGAATACGCCAGCGAAGAGATTAGGCGCGGAGGACCGCAACGATATGCCTTCTAAATGAAAAAGCCCCGATTCGCAAGAATCGGGGCTTTTTTCTATACTTTGATTTCTTATTTGTTTACGCTGGTAATGTACTTCTGAAGTGCCATGGTCATGGATGGGGTTTCAGGAGTGGGTGCTTGAATATCAATTCGAAGCCCTGCATCTGTGGCAGCTTTTACCGTGCTGTTACCAAAAACGGCAATGCGCGTTCCGTTCTGCTCAAAATCAGGAAAGTTTTTAAGAAGGGATTCAATTCCTGACGGGCTAAAGAAAACAAGCACATCATAAGTAACTTCCCTTAAATCGGAAAGGTCACTGATGACCGTTTTATAAAAAATACCTCTTTTCCAGTCAACACCCAATTCATCCAAGGATTGGGGCACAATGGCCTTTAGGGTGTCAGAGGAAGGCAACAAGAATTTCTCGTCCTTATATTTTTTGATAAGCGGTACCAATTCGTTGAACGTACGCTTACCCACATAAATCTTACGTTTTCTGTACACTACATATTTCTGTAGGTAATAGGCAACAGCTTCTG
>JBCCUY010000057.1:0-13316 GCA_039196145.1 Bacteroidota bacterium | reverse complement strand
TGTAAATTTAATGTAAAATTTATATTTTAGAGGCACAAATATAAGTTATGGTCAAGCGCATGCGGTTCTGGATCACAATGACAAGCATCAAAATCGATGAGCTATGGATCTATGCAAAAAACTACTCTAGAAAGTGTAGGCATGTGTACCACACCATGAGAAATATTTAATTTTCATCAGGACTTTCTAGCTAAATAAACCACCTTTTTTGTCTCAAAAAACTCCTCGCTAAAATGCGTTTTCAGGTCAAAAATTTCAACATTGGTGTAATCCTGCAATTCTTCGGTCAAATCGCCTCCTTTTAAATAAAGAATACCATTTTTTCTTTCATGGATCGAATCGCGCTCAATTTTACCCTTGGTCCACCGCACAAAGGTTGGCATGGCGGCAACCGCTCTACTGACAATGAAGTCGAATTGCCCATTTAGGTCCTCAACCCTGGAATGATAAGCTTTTACATTTTCCAGCTTCAACCCGTCCACCACCTCTTGGACCACCTTTATTTTCTTCCCAATCGCATCTACTAGCGTAAATTCCACATCTGGGAACAGGATGGCCAGCGGAATACCAGGAAAACCGCCTCCAGTACCCACATCTAAAATCTTCGCCCCGGCATTGAATCGCTGAATCTTGGCAATTCCCAAGGAATGTAATACATGACGGAGATACAACTCATCAATATCCTTTCTGGACACCACATTGATTTTAGTGTTCCAATCCTGATAAAGTGCCCCCAAAGCCCTAAAATGCGCTTGCTGCTGGGTGGTGAGTGTCGTAAAATATTTAAAAACCAAATCTGCTTGCATCGACCAACTGTTAATTTCGCCAAAATTAATACTTTTAGGCACCTAAATATCGTTTAGAAAAGAAGGTAGTGCACAGGTCAATTGGCTACCTTTGTAAAAATTAAATTTTATGGATAAGGATACCATCCGGTTCTCAAGAAAAGATTCTGCACAATTTTTTAGAACACTAAATAAACGGGTCAACCAATATTTTAGCGAAAACAAGATAAAGAAAACCGGCAATTGGAAACTTCACTTGAAGACCATTGTTATGTTTGCCATCTTTTTAACCCCCTATTTCCTAATGCTTACCTTAAACCTTCCTTTTTGGGGGTATGTGCTCCTTTCCATCACTATGGGCGTAGGCATGGCAGGTGTAGGCATGAACGTGATGCATGATGGAAACCACGGATCGTATTCCACCAAAAAATGGGTGAACAAATTAATGGGTAGCAGCATTTATATTCTTGCCGGTAACGTTTACAATTGGCAAGTTCAGCATAATGTGCTTCACCATACCTTTACCAATATCCATGAACATGATGAGGACATGGAGGCCGGCAGAATTTTGCGCTTTTCCAAACATGCGGAATGGCAGAAACACCATAGGTTCCAACACTATTATTCTATTTTTCTGTATGGACTTTTGACGTTTAACTGGGCTATTACCACGGATTTCCAGCAAATGTACCGCTACATGAAAAGGAAGCTATCCTATGGAAAGCTTCCAAATCCGGTCATCAACTGGAGCACGTTGGTCGTTACCAAAGTCATATACATAACCATTTGGATTGTATTGCCGTTAATTTTTGTGGAAATCCCATGGTGGCAAGTCCTTTTGGGCTTCTTTATTATGCATTACGTAGCCGGTGTAATTCTGAGCGTTGTCTTTCAATTGGCGCATATTGTGGATGATGCTGAAACCCCACTTCCCGATGAAAGTGGTACCATGAAAAACACTTGGGCAATACACCAATTGTTGACCACCGTTAACTTCGGCACAAAAAACAGGATTGTAAACTGGTTTACGGGAGGATTGAATCATCAGGTAGAGCATCATATCTTTCCTAACATTAGCCATATTCATTACACAAAAATCTCCAAGATTGTGAAACAGACGGCCAAGGAATTTAATTTGCCGTACAATGAGTATAAAACTACACGGAAAGCTATAATTTCGCACTTCAAACATTTAAAGGAACTGGGTAAAAACCCAGCACTTCAGTACCAGTAAAATAGTAACACTAATGAGCAACCAACTTTCTGAAAGGATTAATAGTTTAGTTCCTTCGGCTACTCTTGAAATGGCTGCAAAAGCCCGTGAGTTAAGAGCAGCAGGTAAAGATATTATCGGCTTAAGTTTGGGGGAGCCCGATTTTAACACCCCAGATTATATCAAAGCTGCTGCCATACAAGCCATTAATGACGGTTACAACTCCTACACTCCTGTTGATGGCTATGTGGAACTGAAGGATGCTATTATCACAAAATATAAACGCGACAACAATCTAAGCTATGATCGATCTCAGATTGTGGTCTCCACAGGTGCGAAACAAGCACTTTATAATGTAGCCCAAGCTTGCTTGGACAAAGGCGATGAAGTTATATTGCCATGCCCTTATTGGGTAAGTTATAGCGATATTGTTAAGTTGGCGGATGGTGTCCCTGTTGAAGTTGCTACATCCATTGACAACGATTTTAAAATGACCCCAGAGCAGTTGGAAGCTGCTATCACACCCAAGACCAAAATGCTTTGGTACAGTTCTCCCTGCAACCCCAGCGGCTCTATCTACAGTAAGGATGAGTTAAGAGGTTTGGCCGATGTGTTACAAAAACATCCACAGATCATTGTTGTAAGTGATGAAATTTATGAACACATCAATTATGGGGTGACAACGCACGCATCCATGGCCGCTTTTGAGGATATGTACGATAGAACGGTTACTGTAAATGGAGTAGCCAAGGCCTTTGCCATGACGGGTTGGCGAATTGGATATATCGGCGCTCCCACTTATATAGCTAGAGCTTGTAACAAACTTCAGGGTCAGGTTACCAGCGGTGCCAATTGTATCGCCCAACGTGCGGTGATTACGGCCTTATTGGAATCTCCTGATCGAGTGCAGTACATGGTGGATGAATTCCAAAACCGGCGTAAGCTTATTTTGGAGCTGTTAAATGCTATTCCTGGATTTAAATGCAATGAACCCCAAGGTGCGTTTTATGTGTATCCCGATGTAACCGCCTATTTTGGAAAGACCCTGCAAGGAAAGAAAATCAATAATGCATCCGATTTTGCAATGTATTTATTGGAAGAGGCCAACGTAGCCACCGTAACCGGGGATGCTTTTGGAAACGGAAACAGCATTCGTATATCCTACGCCGCCAGCGTTGGTGAAATCAAGGAAGCCATTTCAAGAATTTCAGCAGCTGTAAGCGGTTAAGTTCGGTTCGTCCTATCTTAGAATAAATCCAGTTTTCATTGGGTCCCTTGGGTCAATCACAAAGGTGTGCTGTCCCGTTATGTGAGCCGTTCCCGCAACCTGGGGAACAACTGCATTAAATGGCCCAAAGTCCAATTCTTGAACCACGCTTCCCTTAAACCGGGAATCTGTAATGCTTTCAATAACCATCGATTCACCCAGCGCTATCTCCCCACGTTTCCAATGTATGGCCATTCGCCCTGAAACTCCCGACCCCGTAGGGCATCGATCCACCTCTCCTTCCGCAAAAACGCATACGTTTCTGCTCCCCACTCCATCATGTTCCGATTTATCAATAAAAATGGTTCCGTATAAAAAGCTTAAATCTTCCTCATAAGGGTGCACCACGTCTTTATCCCTATTCATGACCGCCTGCTTGATTCTCATTCCTACATCAATCAATGATTGATAGGATTGAGGTGACAAATCCAAACCAAGGTCATTTTTTTCCAAATCCACGTAGGCATAGAACGCACCTCCGTACGCCAAATCATAGGTAATACCGCCCAAACCATCCACTAAGACTTTCCGATCTAACCCTACAACAAAACTTGGTACACAATTGAACCGTACCCCTTGTACTTCCCCATTTTCAATATCGACAAAGGCACTGATCCTTCCACAGGGAGCATCTATTCTCAAGATATTATCTCCTTCCGATACGGTAATCCATTCCATTTGAACGGCCAGAGTGGAAATGGCAATTATGGCGTGTCCACACATAGTACTATATCCCTCATTGTGCAAAAACAAAATTCCAAAATCCGCCTCCTCATCGTTTGGTGGAACCAAAATACAGCCGTACATATCTGCATGACCCCTTGGCTCAAACATTAGGGCGGTTCGCAAATCGTCATAATGTTCCTTGCAGTACCTGCGATACTCCAGAACCGAACTTCCTTTCAACTCAGGAAATCCTTCCAGGATAACACGCAGGGGTTCCCCGCCTGTATGCATATCAATCGTTCCGATTTGGAGCCAATCCTTTGGAACTTTGAGCGATTTATTTTGCCGGATATTTGAGTAGGTTGATTTCATTTGACATATTTCGAATAGTAATACTTGGCGGCCACCAAATCCTCCAGTGCATGCCCTACGGACTTAAAAAGGGTAATTTCCTCATTGCTTTTCCTCCCAATGGCTTTGGTAGTACATAAACCGAACAAATCTCCCTGTATACAGGATGGTGTGATCACATTTTCTTGAATTGGAATGGCTATATCGCCGCTTTCCTCCAATCCTCCCTCCAAAGTGTCCAAGTAAATTGATGCCTTGGTCATCACCATACTGTCCGATTCGCGCATATTGGGTTTATATGCTCCCACCAAATCAATGTGCTGACCAGGTGATAAAAGTTC
Source organism: Bacteroidota bacterium (assembly GCA_039196145.1). Taxonomy (GTDB): domain Bacteria; phylum Bacteroidota; class Bacteroidia; order Flavobacteriales; family Flavobacteriaceae; genus Flagellimonas. The sequence goes on along the minus strand of JBCCUY010000057.1, from coordinate 8,693 downwards.
ACCGATTACCAAGGGTTTTTCGGATAAGGTGGCGCAGGAGATAATATCAACTTCAGTAATTTTTTCTTCAATAGTGGAAACAGGTGTTACCTTAAAATTCTCATTGGCCAAATCTTTGGACAGGGCCTTTGCCTTTTCCAAATTTCGGCCCCAAACAAATACGTGATCAATAGGTCTTACCGAAGCATGCGCCCGGACTAAATTTGCAGACAGCACCCCTGTTCCGATCATCAGCATGGAAGAAGCATCTAATTTTGACAGGTATGAGGATGCCAACGCTGATGTCGCTGCGGTACGTTTTGCCGTAAGGCTCTTTGCCTCTATTATGGCTCTTAAAACACCGGTGACGGCATCCAGATACAAATAACTCCCTTGTATGGCGGGCAAACCGAAATCTCCATTTCCCGGACTGACAGTTACCACTTTCACCCCAGCTTCTTTCCCAGGATTCCAAGCAGGCATCATTAGCAGGGTGGTTTCCTTATTAGTTTTAGGGTTTGGGAAATTATGGTGCGAGCGTTGGGGAATTATATAATTTCTTGCTGCAAAACCCTCGCGAAGCAATGTTATCAACTCGCTGAAATCGGTTTCTTGCTCAATATAGTACGCATTTATTTGAATGGGTTGTTCCATGAAAACTTCAAAAGATTAACAGGACATATCAGCAACAATCTTCCATTCCCCATTGATTTTCTTAAGGACAATAAGAAATACACCATTTGCATCGCCGGCCTTCCTTTTGAGATGATACTGCCCCATGACATGATAGGAATTTGACTCAATTTTGGTGATATCATCAATAGTGAAACTCAATGTTCCCGTTTCATTAGGGGTAGGATATCTTTCTTTGTATCCTTCCAAGGTTCTTTCCCATCCGAGAGTCAAGCCTTTGGCACCATAAAACTTTAGGGAATCGCTTTTCCAATAGGTTTGCATAAAGCCCTCCAAATCGTGGTTGGACCATGCGCTTTCCTGTTTCCTCAGCAATTGGATGATTTCCGACTTATCCTCCTGTTCCGTATTGGTACAGGCCAAGCAAAGGATTCCTAATCCAATAAGGAATAAAATTGTTTTTTTCATTCGAATCCGAGTTGATGGATTTGAGTGGTAAGCTACGTTTTTTTCCAGAAATATGGTGTGAGGATAATCAAAACCGTAAACAGCTCAAGTCTTCCCAACAACATTAAAAATCCGCACCACCATTTCCCTAAATTAGGAAGATTGTTGTAGTTGCTGACCGGATTAAGGCTACCCAACGCGGGCCCTACATTTCCTAGAGAAGAGGCAGAACCACCGATGGCCGAAACAAAGTCAAGCCCTAAAAATCCGAGTACCAACGATCCGATAATAAAAAGCAACATGTAAAGCACAAAAAAGGCGATGATATTATAAACTATGTGCTCCGTTACCGTTTTTTCATTGTAACGAACCGGAATTACTGCATTGGTGTGCAGGGTACGTTTAAACTCCAACAATCCATTTTTAATGATGAGCAGGTGCCGCATTACTTTGATACCGCCCGCGGTGGAACCGGCAGAACCTCCCAAAAACATCAATCCGAAGAAGAAAACGGTCAAAAAAGGAGTCCAGCTAGTGAAATCAGCTGTTACAAATCCTGTCGTGGTAACAATGGCCACTACCTGAAACAAGGTATGCCTAAAGGCACTTTCAGCCTCTCCCCAAACCTTGGGATGAAAATTGGACACGGCTACATCTGCCCGTAGATATACCACAAGAAAGGCCGTGAGGGTAAAAAGTACTATAAAAATGGAATAGTACTTAAATTCCTCATCCTTTAAAATCCGTTGCACTTTACCCGTAAAGGCGAAATAGCTTAATACGAAATTGCTACCGGCCAAAAACATGAACAAAATGGTAATATATTGAATCAACGGTTGATTGTTCCAATAGGCCAGACTTGCATTTTTTGTAGAGAAACCTCCCGTGGAAAGGGTGGCCAAGGAGTGATTCATGGCATCAAACAGCGACATTCCGGCCAACTTGAGCAAGACGGTTTCTGCAACAGTATACCCAAAATAAATGAGCCATAGACGTTTGGCCGTATCCGTGATTCTTGGGTGCAACTTATCCCCGGCAGGCCCGGGAGCTTCGGCGGCAAACAGCTGCATTCCCCCTATCCCCAAAAGCGGTAAAATGGCGATAGCCAATACAATTATACCCATACCCCCGATCCAGTGGGTCAAGCTTCGCCAAAACAAGATTCCCGCAGGGAGAGCTTCAATATCATCCAATATGGATGCCCCTGTTGTCGTGTATCCAGAAATCGTTTCAAAAAAAGCATCGGTAACATTGGGAATGGCTCCAGAGAAAAGGTAGGGCAAGGTTCCGGACATGGACATAATAATCCAGCCAAAAGTCACCACGATATACCCTTCCTTTCGCTTCACCTCTTTTTTATGACCTCTGGTGTAGAACATGGCCATAACCCCAAAAAGCATGGTCACAATGGCGGCCAGGGTAATGTCCAAGGTAGCTCCATCCCTGTATATCCCACTAATAAAGGCAGCAAGCAGCATAAATGAGCCATTGCATAACAACAATAAGCCCATAATGTGCACAATAATTCTGGTATTGAGGCCCATTATAAGAAGAGCTTTTCTATCCTTGGAATCGCTTTCGGTAGGCAACAGACCACTACCCTATCGCCTTCCAAAATTTTGAAATCCCCTAGGGCAATAATTCCTTTTCCGTCCCGTATAACACCCCCAATACTTGCTTCTCTCGGGAAATTCAACTCTCTGATAATTTCACCATTTACCAAGGAGGTCGCTTTCACCTCAAATTCAAGAATTTCTGCATTGAGGTTGTTCAAACGGGTGAGGGCCAACACTTCTCCCCTACGGATATACCTAAAGATGTTATTGGCCGCTAAAAGTTTTTTATTGATCAAGGTGTCCACGCCAATGGAATGGGATAACTGGAAATAATCCATGTTCTCCACCATGGCAATGGTCTTTTTTATTTTTTTCGATTTGGCCACCAAGCAGGACATAATGTTTGTCTCTGAATTCCCGGTCACCGCAATAAAGGCGTCCATCGAATCCAAACTTTCCTCATCCAAAAGCTCCACATTTCTTCCATCTCCATTGATTACAAGTGCATGGGGAAGGTCATCTGCAATGTCAAAGGCCTTTTCCTTGTCTTTTTCAATAAGTTTTACATTGAATTTTTTGGTGCACAGGTCCCGTGCGGTCTTAAACCCAACTTTGCTGCCTCCAAGGATCATTACATTCTTTATCTCCTTTTTCTGCATACCGGTGAGCTTGTAGAGCTCATCCACTCCCTCATTGGTAGTGATGAAATAGACTTGGTCCCCCTCCTTAAACACCGTATCACCACGTGGGATAAGGGTAAACTGGGTTCCCATGCGCTGCAAAGCGATGGGCATAAAGTGCAGCTCAGGAAAAATCTTGGCAGCTTCCTTCACCATATTCCCAACAAAAGGTGCAGATTTTGGAAGAAATACCCCGATCATGGTGAGTAACCCACCTTCAAATTCATAGGTGTCGGTGAATGCAGATTGGTTTAAAAGGAGTTGGATTTCCGTGGCAGCCAATTTCTCTGGTGAAATCAGCTCATCGATGCCCAACTCATCAAATTTGATAAGTTCCCGATTGTCCATGAACTCCGTATTGGATATTCGAGCAATGGTTCGCTTGCAGCCCAGCTGCTTGGCCAACATACAAAGGGTTAAATTGGTAGTTTCCGATGCGGTCACCCCAATTACCAATTCTGAACTCTCCACCTTGGCATCCATTAAAACCTCTATAGAAGTGGCGTCACCACGCAAAACCCTTATATCTAGATGGTTATCTGCGTAAGTCAAACTTTCTTTGTCTGTATCTATCAACGTGATATCCTGTGCTTCATAGGACAATAGTTTTGCCAAATGAAAGCCTACTTCACCAGCTCCAGCAATAATTATCTTCATCGATTAGAATAAGATGTTGTTAAATAAATTCAATTTGTGTATTACAACGAGTAAAAAAAGAATAGAAACTTCGGTCCAAAAGACACATATATAATATGATACGGGAAAGCATTCCCTAATTGTTGGGCAAAATTACACAATTATTTTTGTAAGCCTCCCATAGGGCTATGTTGTATATTTGCCAGCAAATTTTGCAGATGTCCGAAAAAGTCAAACCTTACAAACGCTCCGAGCTTGGAAAAAAGGAACAAGTAACCCAAATGTTCGATACCATTTCCAAGAATTATGACCGACTGAACAGGGTCATTTCCTTTGGCGTGGACGTAAAGTGGCGCAAGCGCGTGGTTTCCCTATTAAAGAAGAAATCCCCAAAGACCATTTTGGACATTGCCACGGGTACAGGAGACCTGGCCATTGCCCTTGTGGCCACGGGAGCCAAAAAAATCATTGGACTGGACATTTCCCCAGGAATGCTGGAAGTGGGAACGGAAAAGGTAGCCAACAAAAAACTGCAAGAAACCATTAAAATGGTTGTTGGCGACAGTGAAAACCTTTCTTTTGAGGACAACACTTTTGATGCAGTTACAGTGGCCTTTGGGGTAAGGAATTTTGAAAATTTGGAAAAGGGCCTGACCGAAATCCTACGAGTATTAAAACCTGGCGGCAATTTGGTCATCCTGGAAACCTCTGTTCCTTCAAAAACGCCGTTTAAACAGGGGTATCGATTATACACCAAATACATTCTTACCGGAATCGGCAAGGCTTTCTCCAAAGACAGGAATGCATACGGATATTTGAGCGAATCCGCATCTGTTTTCCCCCATGGTCAGGATTTCAACAATATTTTGGCCAAAATTGGGTTTATAGGAATAGAGAACATGCCCCAGACATTTGGGGTGGCATCTATTTATGTCGCTACAAAATAATTTGATGAAAAACCTCTTATCGTTGTTTGGCCTACTGATTTTGGTATGCTCAAACTCCGCCGCCCAATTCAAGGAAGACCCTGTGCTTAATCTTCAATCAGAAGATTTAAAGTTCCTCAACTGGGGCTACTATCTTGGGTTCAACCAATATGATTTTCAATTTGAATACGAGAATGACATCGGTCAAGACGTTTTGGTTGACAAAAGTCTTGGTTTTAATGTAGGGCTGATCGGGGAAATGCGTATCAATGAGTTTTTGGATGTTCGGTTTGAGCCAGGACTTCTATATGCACAACGAATATTGGGATTTCCAGGGTTCACTTCAGAGGCGGATGCGATTAGGGAGGTTAGGTCCACCTATATTAGATTTCCCCTATTGCTCAAGGCCAGTGCCAAAAGGTTTGGGAACTGGAAGCCTTATATCACTGGCGGGGTATATACTTCCCTTAACCTAGGGGCAAAAGAAGATAGTTTGGATGACAATAGCAGCGGAGAATTCAGAATGAAAAAAAACGTCTATGGCTACGAACTTGGATTTGGTATTGACATTTATACCGAGTACTTCAAGTTCTCACCTTCCATTCGGGGGGTATTTGCCCTATCCGACGAACTGGTTCCGGATGATGACCCCAATAGCCCGTGGACCGGAAACATAAGTGGAATCCGCACCAGAGGGTTCTTTATCAACTTCACGTTTGAGTAATTTTTGGTCAATCATTTTTTGACCATTGGGCTAACCTGGAACCGCTTAACGACGAAGTTCATTGAGGAGAATGGCGGCGGCTGTTGCCACGTTCAAACTCTCCGTAGTGGTCTTTCCAAATTGGGGAATAGCAATTCGCTCTGCAACTAAAGCTTCGATTTTTGGGGAAATGCCATTGGCCTCGTTTCCCAACACCAAGATTCCAGAATCTGGTAACTGTTTCGCGTAAACCACATCTCCATCCATAAAAGCACCATATAGGGGAAGTTGGGTGTTTTGGCAGTACGTTTCAAAATCAACATAGATAATGTTTACCCTAGCTATGGAACCCATGGTGGCTTGCAATACTTTGGGATTGTAACAATCTACCGTATCCTCCGAACAGACCAATTGCGTTATCCCAAACCAATCACACAATCGTATGATGGTCCCCAAGTTTCCGGGATCACGCACGGCATCCAATGCCACCACCCAACCGGTTTCATCAATGCTCTGCGTCTCCGGAATATGAAAAACCCCAAGAATTCCACTCGGGGTCTTTTGTCCGCTAATCTGCTTAAAATCCTTTTTGGACAACTCGATATAATCAATGGACTGATCCAATTTTATCCCTGTTTCCGCAAATAGTTCATAAACCTTCACACCAGCCTCCACAAGTTCCAAAACTGTCTTTTTCCCTTCCACAACAAACAGCTTGTGTTGAGTTCGGTACTTTTTTTGCTGTAAGCTAGCAACTAGTTTAATTTGGTTTTTGGTAACCATCTAAATCGTGTATTTTTGGCGTCTATGAGGGGTTCTTATGGTCTAATGCATTACTGGGCAAAAATAGGATTATTGTTGCTTATGCTGACCATGCTTGGCTGCAATACCCTTAAAAAAGTGGATGACGGGGAATTACTGCTTACCGGGAACTCTATTTATGCCGACGAGAACAAAATTAAGGACGAGGACATCCGAAGTCTTATCTCCCAAAAACCCAATAGTAGTGTGCTGGGTTACCCTTTACGACTCAATTTGTATAATCTGGCGAAGGAAAATCCAGATTCCTCTTTCACCGATTGGTTGCATAGAAAAGAGAAAAGGGAAAAACGACTCAACAACTTTCTTTCCGAAAAGCAGGTCAATCGGCTACGGGAATCCTTTGTGGTCAAAGGAGCCAGTGAGTTTTTAAAACGTATAGGAGAGCCTCCCTCGATTATTGACACCACACTTACCCAAAAAACGGTGGACAGACTCAAAGCCTACTATAACAGCAAGGGGTATTTCAACAATACAGGTCATTATACCATAGTACAGGGAAAGCGCAAAAAACGTGCGGAAATTGAATATCGAATCCAATTGGAGCAGCCCTTTATGCTGGATACCATTATCAAAAACATTACCTCTCCAGAATTGGACTCCATTTATAACGTTGCTGCTTCTGAATCCTTTGTGAAAGATGGAGATCAGTTTGACCTCGCCAAATTCAATAGTGAGCGAGAACGGCTTACTACGCTTTTTAGAAATTCGGGGGTTTATAATTTTCAGGAAAGTTCCATTAACTACGACATATTAAGGGACACGTCCAAAGTGGCCAATGATCAGCTCATGGATGTGCAGTTAAACGTCCAAAAACCAAGAAGTCTAGGTGACAGCATCAATGCCATAAGCCCCTATCGTATTCATCGCTTTGAAAAAATCAATATTTATGCAGATTACCAAATTGGCAGGGATTTAGACTCATTAAAGTTCGTTGACTACGAGGATTATACCATTTTTTATCATGACGAATTAAAATACAAGCCCAAAGCGCTTACGGATGCCATTTTCTTTGAAAAAGATAGTGTATACCGGGATTTGGACAGGATAAGGTCTTACCGACAAATTACAAACCTTAACACTTTCCGCTATCCCAATATGGAATTTATCCCGGATACGACCCAGGCGCGGCTTATTTCAAACATCTACCTGTCCCCAAGGCCCAAATTCTCTTTGAACCTGGATTTTGACATTACCCATTCCAACATCCAACGAATAGGAACGGCCTTTAGCGCTGGTGTCATCACCAGAAACGTTTTTGGAGGTGCAGAAACCTTAAGTATCAATGCTCGGGGCTCTGTAGGTCTGTTGAGCGATGCCTCATTATCCGATGGTGAGTTTACCTCAGAACTTGGCGGAGACATTAATATCACCTTTCCCAGAATATGGCTTCCTTTTAGCACAGAAAATGTGATTCCATATTATATGTTGCCCCAAAGTAGGTTTTTGGTGGGTACAAATTTTCAGAAAAATATTGGGTTGGATAGACAATCGTTCAACTCAGTACTCTCCTACAATTGGTCTCCGACCACTCGTGTAAAGCACAACATTGAACTTTTGAACGTGGAGTTTGTAAGAAACGTGAACCCGGACAATTTCTTCAATGAGTACCGCAATACCTATAGTCGTTTGGATGAGGTTGCAGATCAATTTGAGACCAATCCAGATTTTGCATCCTTTTATGATGAAAATGTTGACCCCGGCCAAGATAATGACGATAATCTGGAATTATTGATTCCCGAGGGCACCACCGCCTTCACAGATGCTGTACTACAGCCCGGTTTTGCTATAGACAATGATGATTTGGCTACAGTTAGGAGTATTGAGGAAAGAAGGCAGCGCCTTACCGAAAACAACCTCATTTTTGCGAGTAACTATACCTTTACCAAAAACAGTAAACTGGATATCAATGACAATGATTTTTACCAGTTCAGGTTCAAATTGGAAAGTGCGGGCAACTTACTTTCCCTTTTGGAGGATGTTGTTCCTTATAACAAGAACGACAATGATCAGCTATTGGTTTTTGGGGTACCCTTTACCCAGTATCTTAAAACCGAATTGGATTACATAAAACATTGGGAGCTGGCAGACTCAAAGGTTCTGGCCTTTCGAAGCTTTTTTGGTATGGCGGTACCGTACGGGAATTCTGAAAGTGTACCCTTTGTCCGCAGTTACTTTGCAGGTGGTTCCAACGATAATAGGGCATGGAATGCCTATGAACTAGGGCCTGGCAGCACCAACAACATCAATGACTTTAATGAGGCCAATCTTAAAATCGCCTTGAATTTGGAGTATCGTTTTCCCATCGCCGGGG
>JBCCUY010000056.1:0-13395 GCA_039196145.1 Bacteroidota bacterium | reverse complement strand
GCGAAGGGCACCGTAAGGTCATAACGGAGCGCCTTTTCCGAAATCTTTGGTATTAGGGAATTGGAATTCTTGGAACTATAGGTTACATCATCCACTTTGGAAATAAAATCCCCAGAATTTAGAATTTTGAAGATGAGACGATCTCCCTCATCCCCGTATTTTCCCATCAAGGTTTCCGAGTTTTCAAAGGACGGGGTTTCAATAGGCTGAAAACCGAATACCTCGAAGTGTTTTTTTATGGTCTCCGTAATATAATTGCGCTTGGCAACCTCTATTGGTGAAAAATCGCGCGTTCCCTTGGGAATGGATGGTTTTTGTGGCATTTATTAAGATTCTGGTGCAAATATACATGGATCCATTTATTGCTTCTATCAATTCTAAAGGGGGTTTCATCAATTCAAAAGGTTGTTTGATCAATTTCCATATCCAGAATCCAAAATCACAAAGTATAATTGCTTTTAACATTTTAACTAAAACAATTATGAAAACAAATTTATGTTACATTCTCATGGTATTGGGCATTTTATCGGTTTCCTGTGAAGGGGAAAGGGGAGAACAAGGTATTACAGGCGAACCTGGAGATAATTGCTGGACAATTCTAGGAGATGTAAATGGTGATGGGGAAACAAACTCTCTTGATTGCGTTGGTGTGGATGGAGTTGATGGTAACAATTGCTGGGATACTAACAACGATGGAATTGCAGATCCTGATGAAGATGTAAACAAAGATGGAAATCATGATGTCTTGGATTGTCAAGGATCAGATGGCCAAAACAGCAATTTTACTGCACAGAAATTAGAAATAGACGTAAGTCAAGTTGATACTGATCTAACTCAGGTAAATATTGCCCATCCAGAAATTACTTCTGAATTACTACAAAATAGTACACTAATTTTTTTCCTTGAAGATATTGAAGATAATACATTCCTCGCCATTCCTGGGAGATCAGATGCCCAGAATCGACAATACGATGTGGTATTGGCCCCCGGTGAGGTTATTTTAGGAGTTTCTGACTATGATGGATTTAATGACTATGGTTGGATTGAAGACTCCTGGGATACACTTCATATAACCATAATAACAATAGATCCTGATGCAATTAACGGAAAATCAACTCAACAAGATGTCTTGGCTAGCCTGAAATTAGCAGGTGTCGATGTAACTAATTATCAGGAGGTTATGGCCCATTTTGGCTTATAAGGCGATAAGAATCTTTATGTACTCATAGAGCAAAGTTCGGGATTGTACGAACTTTGCTTTGTATTTTCCGGAGCCTTCTACTCCATAATCCGTTCAAACCATTGGTACAGTTCTCCTTTGGTTATGGCGGCTCCTTGTTGGATCAAATCGAACTTGTCCTTGTTTTTATCTTCTGAGTAAGCTTTTGAAGCAGTAAGGTATTCCACAAAATCTGATTGGAAATTGCGCTTGAACCAGCCAAAACCCTCTTCTGTCCGCAAGTCTATATCTGGGTTCATCACTTTCACCGAAAACAATTTCATCTCCTTCCCGGTCAAATGGAACAAATGCATATGACGCTCCGAAATGTTTTCCAAATACTCTACTTTGGACAATACTCCTTCCCATACCAAATCGCTGAACACATCTATTTCCTCCTCGGCTACTTGTGGTTTTTCCTCCTTGATGCCGGCCCACTCTTCTGCTGTGATGGATTGGGTGGCCAAAAAGTTGATAAACTCAGGATGCAGCTCTTCCAATTGTTGTTGTGTAAGTCGTGTATACTTCATCGCGCAAAAATAAAAAAGGCCACGCTTTCGCGCGGCCTTTTCCACTATAAATTGTACACTATTAGTTGAAGATGTACCGGACCCCAACTTGAGCCCTCCAACGTGACCGCTCAAAGGTATTGGCCGTAAAGGTCTCCCTTAAGTTTGGGTCAAAAGTAAATGTGGGCTCGTTGGTATTTGGATCTACGGTTACACCCAAAAGCTGGTCAAACGCCTGCACGTCCACAACGCCCCAATTGGAATTGATCAAGTTTCCGATATTCAATACATCCAAGCTCAACTGAAACTTGTTTTTTTCATTCAATTTGATGTCCTGCAACACTTTAACATCCCAGCTACCTCTCCATGGAGCTTTAGCGCCGTAGCGTTCTGCATATTCCCCCCTGCGGTCAGACAGGTAATCATCTTGCTGGATAAAGGCCTCAAAAGCAGCAGCTTGGTCGGGTCCCGTGAAATTCATTTGATTCACTTCCGAGGCTGTTGGGATGTACAACAAATCATTGATTCCCGATCCGTCATTGTTGATGTCGCCTCCATAGATATAGTTGTAACGTCCACCCTGTGCATACTCAAAAAAGGTGGAAATGGTAGTTCCCGTTTTGAACACCTTGGACAAAACCCCAATGAATCGGTGGGTATCGCCATACCTAGAGTTGGACAATACATCCGTATTTGCATTCCCGACAACCGCATTGGCATTGAATGCATCTCCTGTGATTTCGGCATCAACGGAATTGACTTCCTTGGCATCCAAAAAGCTATAGGCCAATTGTCCGTATAAGCCATTATCCCATGTTTTTTCGGCCTTGACCGAAGCATTTATAATCCGGCCCTTATCAGAGTTGGTGAAAACGTATGCATTGGTTGGCCCGCCAAATATCTGAGCCTTATCACCAGCCGTATAAATGGCCCTATTATCCACGCCGCTAAGTGTTCCCGATGGAGTTCCCAGACCCCAGTTCTGCACATGGGCGGCATTTAGGTCCTTGGTATAGGATAGGTCCGCCGTTAATACCAAACCATTTTCCAAACGCTTATCCACACCAATATTGGTACGCCATACCTGTGGCCATTTGAAATCAGGGTCCACCACTTGGTAGAAGAAGAAATCCGTTGCCTGAACTTGATTGCCCAACCAAACAAACGGGAATCGACCTGTAAAGACTCCTGAACCTCCTCGCAATTGAAGGCTATTATCACCGTTTACATCCCAATTGAACCCAACCCTTGGGGAAATCAACCATTGATTAGTTGGAAGTGTCTCGGAATCTATGAGAATATTTTGGTTGTTTTCCGGGTCAAAATATTGGATGTCCGGAGCGTAGGTACCTCCATCTGCAAGCAATCCGCCTTTCCGTGCTATGTTTTCACGAACCTTTTCTGCTGTATCAAAATACAAAGGTCGGTCGAAACGAATTCCGTAGGTCAATTTAAAATTGTCCGTGGCATTCCATTCATCCTGCACATAGAAAGACAACTGACCTACATTCAGCTCAGATAGCGCCCATCCACCAGGCGTACCATCCGGGAATTGATTATTATTGTTAAAGGTGTTTCGAGCAAAATCAAAAGACCCGCTGTACCTGTTGATCAAAAACTGCTGAAATGCCTGTAAATCTGTATCTCCGGTAGCATCATTAACATAATCCGTATCCGGGGTTCCATCCCCATCCAAATCGGTTTCTTGATCTATGGCCACGCTGCCGAATAAATCAAAACCATAAGCTGTCAGGTTAAAGGAGTTATCAAACTGAAACTTTTCAAATGCAAAACCAATAGTATAGGTATGGTTCCCCTTGAAGTAGTTGAGGTTGTTTGAAATCTGGAACACCTTTTGGTCCAATCGGTTGTTGACAGAGAACGGTTCATGCCCTGCAATAATATAATTGGTACCTCCTTTGGTAATATTAATGGAAGGCGCAGGAGTGGAAAATGGATTCCTGAAGTCATCAAAATGGGTATAGCCCATTTGCAATTTGTTGATCACTTCCGAGGATAAGGTGGAGTTCAGTTCCAACTGTACAGATTTGATGTTGTTGTTGATCTCGTACCCAGAATTCTCGAACTGCAGTGTGGTAACACTTGGTCCTCTAAAGGTAATTGCATTCCGATTTGCAGGTAACCCTCTTGAGGCGTTCAAAAAGTTGTAAATAACGGCCAAACGGTTGTTATCATTAATGTTCCAATCCAGCTTAAGGATTCCCTTAGTGGATTCCTGATCAAAGTTGAATCCTTCATATCTTCCCGTATCATAGCCTAAAGTGCCCAACGCACTCTGAACCGCCATCAAATCAGCTTCAAATACCCTGGATTCGTTAATGGCGCCCGTCCCCCTATTTGGTACAAAACCATCTGTTCCCAGGGATGTGAGTTCATCTTTTTCAAAATTCGCGAAGAAAAACAATTTGTCCTTGACTATGGGTCCACCGATACTGAAACCATACTGGTACTGTTCCAACCCGGTTTTTGCCACATCGTCCCCGTTGATCTTTCCACCTGTTAGGTCATCATTTCTAAAAAAGCCATAGGCAGTTCCATATAAATTATTGGTCCCACTTTTGGTCACTGCGTTTACCGAAGCACCAGTAAAACCGGCCTGTGTAACATCATACGGTGCGGTGCTTACCTGTATTTGGTCAATCGCATCAATGGAAATTGGCGTTGCATTGGCCTGACCACCTGGTTGGGCCGCATCCAGTCCAAAAGGGTTATTGAAAATAGCTCCGTCCAAGGAGAAGTTGTTGTACTGATCGTTTCGACCCCCAAAAGAACCAGCACTTGCGGTCGGTTCCAATCGGGTAAAATCATTGGTAGACCTTGAAATGGTGGGCAATCGTGTCAACTCCCGTCTTCCTACACTGGTCTCCGCTCCTGTCCTGTCGCTCCCGAAGGTTCCTGACTGACTGGAAACGACAACCACCTCATCCAAAGCCTGACTTTCCGATAGTAGAGCTACATTTTGGTTAAAGGTCTTACCCAATGCAAGGAAGATATCATTTTTAATATTGTCCTTAAATCCAACATAAGAAACGGTGACCTCATAGGGTCCTCCAACCCGTAGGTTGAGAAGATTATACCTTCCTTCTTCATTGGTGATAGCTCCGTAGCGCGTTCCGGTTGGCGTGTGTACAGCAACTACGTTGGCCCCCAAAAGAGGAGCTCCTTGGTCGTCAACAACAGTTCCCCTAATGTTGGAAGTGGTGACTTGCGAAAAAGCAGAGGCGCACACCATAAGAAATAGTGCGCCCAACAGTAAAGTTTTCTTCATATATGAGTTAGTTTTTTGAGTGTCTACAAACATATATAAAAAAAAGAGCTATGCACGCATAGCTCTTTACAACTTATTAACTAAAACTTAGTAGTAATTTACTTCGCTTCAGCTACTACTTCAAATGGGAAATCTACGATTACCTCGCGGTGCAATCTGATTTGCGCGTTGTAAGGTCCAACACGCTTTACAGTTCCTCCTTTGATGTTAATAAACTTTCTATCCACCTGATGACCTGCTTTGTCCAAAGCAGCGGCCAAATCAATATTACTAACAGACCCAAACAATTTATCCCCAGCTCCAGCTTTTGCAGGGATTCTGATTTCCAATTGTTTTAGTGCCTCTGCCTTTGTATTGGCCTCATCAATGACCTTCTTTTCTTTGTGGGCTCTTTGCTTCAAGTTCTCTGCCAACACCTTTTTAGCAGAAGGGGTTGCCAAACTTGCCAAACCTTTAGGGATAAGGTAGTTTCTACCATAACCGTTCTTCACCGTTACGATATCGTCCTTAAAACCTAAATCCTGTATATCTTCTCTTAGAATAAGTTCCATTCTTCAGTATTTTTTATTTCAACATATCGCCAACGTACGGCATTAGGGCCAAATGGCGTGCACGTTTTACCGCTTGGGCCACTTTTCTTTGATATTTCAAGGAAGTTCCTGTTAATCTTCTTGGAAGGAGTTTACCTTGTTCATTTACCAACTTCATCAAGAAATCAGGGTCTTTGTAATCAATGTACTTGATACCTGATTTTTTGAACCTACAGTATTTCTTTTGCTTATTGGTCTCAATGTTCAACGGGGTCAAATACCTGATTTCCCCATCTTTTTTTGATTTTGCTTGTTGCTCGATAGATGCCATACCCTATGCGTTTGCTTTTAATTTGGTTCTTCTTTTCTCTGCCCAAGCAATTGCATGCTTGTCCAATTTAACGGTCAAAAAACGCATGATGCGCTCATCTCTTCTAAATTCCAACTCGTAAGGACCAATGGCCTCACCAGGAGCCGTGAATTCGAACAAGTGGTAAAAGCCACTTTTTTTGTGTTGAATGGGATAGGCCAATTTTTTAAGTCCCCAGTTTTCCTTAGAGACCATTTTGGCACCATTCTTAATCAAGAAATCCTCAAATTTCTTGACTGTTTCCTCTATCTGGGTATCAGATAGAACGGGATTCAAAATGAAAACAGTTTCGTAATGGTTCATACATTATATTTTTAAAGGAGCGCAAAATTAACAATAAAAGCTTACCTCCGCAAGAAAAGCGAAAATTCTTCGTTTAAACACCAAGAGTTATTAACAATAATGAACCTTTTAAACCTACGTATCGTATATGGTAATGTACACAACAAAATAGACCATGTTTACATCTTTTGTTGCAGTTAAACCTCCTTTTTGTGTAATTTGCCGATGATTTAAAACCCTACAAATCACCCCATTCTATGAAATTAAAAAGTATAATTGTAGACGACTCCTCAATGCAGCGGATGGCCGTTGCAAAATTGGTCAACAATCACCCTCATCTTGCCTTGGTAGCCGAATATAGTAATGCTATTGAAGCCAAGAACGGACTTAAAAACCATGACATCGATTTGATCTTCCTAGATGTGGAGATGCCGATCATTAGTGGTTTCGACCTTTTAGAGGCCCTAGAAAACCCACCACAGGTAATTTTAATCACTGGAAAGCCTGATTACGCACTCAAGGCTTTTGATTATGACGTAACCGATTACCTGCACAAACCTATTACCTTAGCCCGATTTGAGTCCTCCGTGAAAAGAGCGGTAGCCAAATACGAGCAAATGAACAGGGTTGATGAAGACGAAGAGCATATCTTCGTGAAAAGTAACCTTAAGAAACGTAAGGTTATCTTAAACGATATTAAATGGATTGAAGCATTGGGTGATTACATTAAATTGGTAACCGATGAAGCCAATATCGTAATCCTTTCTACCATGAAGGCTTTTGAAAAGCAATTGCCACCGGAGAAATTCTTGCGAATCCATAAGTCTTACATTGTCAATCTGGAGAAGATTGAGAAATTTAACAGTAAGAACGTAGAAGTTGGTGGCAGACAGATACCACTTAGCCGAAACAAAAAAACAGAATTGGCCGAAGCTTTGGCCAACGTATAGCATAAGTTATATATGGTCTACATTGTAGACCAGTCGTACACTTTTATACTTGGAAATAGCATTAAAAGATTTTTGAATTCTTTTAATGCTATTTTTTGTTTGCCCTATGGACTGGTTCCTGGGCATCTTTATCAGGATATTTTTTAGATAGTCCCTGCGTATTCTAGCCACAGGGGGATATTCCGGTCCTAAGATTTGCGAACCCAGAACATTTCGCAAGGAAGAGGCAAACCATTCCGAAGCCTCGTTCAATTTATTGAAATCCTTATCCTTTAGTGTAAGTTTTATAATACGTACCAAAGGTGGGTACTTAAATTGCTCCCGCTCATAATATTGTTCCGCGAACATTTTTGTATAATCATTCGTGGTGACCTGCTGTAAAATCTGGTGATATGGATTATAGGTCTGAATCAAAACCTTTCCTCTTTTTTGGGTGCGCCCTGCCCTACCAGCTACCTGGGTCAACAGTTGAAAGCTGCGTTCATGGGCACGGTAATCTGGAAAGTTCAGTAATGTGTCCGCGTTCATGATTCCAACCAGACTTACATTTCGAAAATCCAATCCTTTGGTCACCATTTGGGTACCTACCAGGATATCGGTTTCCTGCTGTTCAAAGGCAGTAATGATTTTTTCATAGGCATACTTTCCTCTAGTCGTATCCAAATCCATCCTGCCCACCACAGCACTAGGAAACAACTCCTTGAGTTCTTCCTGTATCTGTTCTGTACCGAATCCCTTCTTGTCCAGCGTATGGCTTCCGCAGGCCAAGCAAGCCTCCTGTAAAGCCATATGATATCCGCAATAGTGGCATCGTAATTGGTTACGATATTGATGGTAGGTTAGACTTACATCACAATTTGGACATTGGGCAGAGTGCCCGCAAGTTGTACATTCCACAATTGGTGCAAAACCTCTCCGATTTTGGAACAAAATAACCTGCTCTCCTTCTTCCAAGGTCTCCGCAATGGCATCATGCAGCGTTTCCGAAAAATACCCTTTCATCTTCTTTTTGCGAGTAGCTTCCTTGATGTCTACCAAATTGATGTCCGGCATCAGTACATCGCCATACCTATAATTCATAGAAGCATAGCCGTACTTGCCCTTTTTGGCATTATCCATACTCTCAATACTTGGAGTGGCCGACCCCAAAACGCAATGGGCCCCATGCAAGGAAGCCAAGACTATTGATGCGTCCCGGGCATGATAACGCGGAGCTGGATCGAACTGTTTGAATGAACTTTCATGTTCCTCATCAACTACGATCAAACCCAAATCGGAATACGGAAGGAACAAGGCTGAACGAGCTCCAATTACAATCTGCGCCTTTTCGGCTTTGTCCATAACATTGTTCCAAACCTCTACGCGTTCGTGGATACTGTATTTGGAATGATAGACAGATACCTTCGAACCAAAAAAATATCTTAGACGATTGATAAGTTGGGATGTCAAGGCAATTTCGGGAAGTAAATAAAGGGCCTGTTTTCCACCATCCAAACAATCTTGTATCAATTTAAAATACACTTCTGTCTTTCCAGAAGCGGTGACGCCATGCAACAAGCTTGTTTTATTGTCGGCAAAACTTGAGCGAATTGCTGCTAGGGCCTCTTCTTGATGGGAGTTCAGAACAATGTCCTCCACCGAACCTGACTCGGATTCCTGTGCAACCCGATCGGTCCGAATATGGTATTCCTCCAACACACCCTTGCCCACCAATGCCTTAATAACGGCTTTAGAACCTCCACTCTCTTTTTCCAAATCAGAAACGGGAATGGGTTTTTGGTTCTGTGCCTGCAACTGAAAAAGGGAAAGAACGACCTGGCTTTGCTTGGGTGCCCTCGACAAATCATTAAGCAATGCTTCCAATTTGGGTTCGTTAAGATATGCCTCGCCCAGCTTCACATAGCGAACCAATTTGGGCCTATATTGTTCATAGAGTTCTTCTTTTTGCAGTACCACCCCTTTTTGTACCAATCGGTTGACCAATGGCAGAACATTCTTCTTATCCACAATACCACTGATCTCCCCTATTTTTAATGCCGATTGGTGCTGTAGTGCCTCAAAGACCAAAAATTCATCATCTTTAAGTCCCATCTCATCAACCTCCGCATCATTTTTGGGTAAGACCAAGGTTTCGCTCTCCAATAAAAAGGCACTGGGCAAAGCACTTCGCAACACCTCGCCCAGAGTACATAAATAGTACTTGGCAATCCATTCCCAATGTTTAAGTTGATAACTGTTTACTAGAGGGGTTTCATCCAAAATCTGATAGATTTCCTTGGCTTCGTAGGCTTCTGGTGCCAACTGATGTGTCCTATAAGCCAGAGCAGTGTATATTTTGGATTTACCAAAGGGCACCGCAACACGCATTCCAGGGTGTATAAAATCAGCCTCCTCAGCAGAAATCCGATAGGTAAAAAGTCGCTCCAAAGGAATGGGCAGCACAACATCCAAAAAAAACTGCATAGCTATTCCTTTACACGATGCCAAGTTTGTGTCCGATAAAAGAATGCCAAATACCCCCTAACTTTTAGTCGGTCCGGATTATCAGGATCTAACCAAACCCTTCCCCTGAAAGTCATGGCCTGTTCGGGGTCAAAAAGTCTATTGCCCCTATATTCTCCCTTTGCGTTTCTTTTGAAATCATCCATGATCTTCATACCAGTGACCGGTTTATCCTTCAAATCTCCCTTGCATTTTATGCAGCGTGCGTCCTCCTTTCCCTTTTCCAAGATTTTAAGGATTTTGGCTTGCAAGAGTCCATTTTCCTCATATACCTCCACAATCGCCTTGGTAACCCCATTACGGTCATCAATTGTTTTCCACTTTCCAAATACGGTTTGGGACCATGCCAAGGGGCCAATTAAAAAAAGTAGGATTATGATCCATCTATTATTCTTTTTTCTGTCGCTCATGCTTTTTCTTTAAAGAATTTAGGGTGGCATTGAGCTCAAAGCCCAACAGTAGAATATTGGAATTTAACCAAATGAATACCATTAAAATAAGCAGGCCTCCAAGTGCCCCGTAAAGTTCGTTGTATCTAGCAAATTTTTCAACATAGACTCCAAAAAGATAGGAAGTGAGCACAAACAACAAGGTAGTCATCAGCGCTCCCGCTGAAAAGAATTTGGCCTTTCTACCTTCGGCGGTTCCAAAATAATATAGGATAGCTGTGGTGAGGTAGGACAGCACCATAAAAAATAGGATTTTCGTAACCTGTACACCCACGGTATCACCCTTTTCCACGTCATAACCCAAGGTTTTGCCCAAATATTCACTAGTGTATTCCACGATATAAAATTCGAAATACACAAAGGCAACTGCACCCAATATGAGTAGTATGGACAAAATCAACCCCACTACCAAGGCATAGGCATACTGGCGCAAAAAGTTTCGTGTCAGTTCTACATGGTACGAATTTTCAAAGCCTCCAAAAATGGAGTTTACCCCATTGGCCACTAAAAATATGGAAAGTAAAAAAGCGGAGGATAACAAGCCGCCCCGCTTTTGATCCTTAATTTGCTGATAGATATCCCCAAAATAATCGCTGGTGGCTGAGGGCAAAAATGATTCCAAGAAAATGAGAAATTGGGCATCAAAATTTTCATTACCTACGCTGGCGTAAGGAATTATAAAGGGCAACAGGGTGACTAAAAAAATAAGCAAGGGGAACAAGGCCATAAACAGGCTAAAGGCTATGGAACTCGCTCTAGCGGACAAAGTGCCCTTTACAATTCCCAAGAGATACATTTCCAAAAGATCATAAAACGAAAGCCCCTCAAAAGCTTTTAGTTTGATGCTCTTGAGTAGGCGAACCAGCCAGTTCACCACGGGTATCTTCTCCAATCGCTCTTCTATGGCTACCGACATAATTGTTACACTGCTTTTAAGCTCAAATCCATATTGTATACCGAATGGGTCAACGCCCCAGAGGAGATATAGTCCACTCCGCATTCAGCGTATTGGCGTATGGTTTCTTCATTGATTCCGCCGGATGATTCCGTAAGGCATTGGTCACCGATCATTGCTACCGCTTTTCGGGTATCCTCATAATTAAAATTGTCCAGAAGGATGCGATACACTCCTTCCGACCCTAAGATTTCGTGAACTTCTTGCAAGTTTCTTGCCTCAACAATAATTTTCAGGTCTTTATTGGAATCTGCCAGATATTGCTTGGTCTGTTGAATTGCTCTTGTTATCCCACCTGCAAAATCTATGTGGTTATCCTTCAACATGATCATATCGTACAGGGCAAACCTATGGTTTTCCCCACCTCCAATTTTAACAGCCCATTTTTCAAGTGCCCGAATTCCAGGTGTGGTCTTTCGTGTATCCAATATCTTGGTTTGGGTACCTTCCAATAGGGAGACAAAATATTTGGTTTTGGTGGCGATGGCACTCATTCTTTGCATGGCATTCAACACCAAACGTTCTGCCTTCAAAATACTTTGGGAGCTTCCTTCCACATAAAAAGCCACATTGCCGTGCACAACTTGGGAACCATCCTCTATATGCACATCCATCCGCATATTGGGGTCCACATACTGAAACACTTGTTTTGCAAATGCCACCCCGGCAATAGTGCCTTCGTCCTTTACCAATAGTTTGGCCCTCCCTTTGGCCGTGGTGGGAATACAGGCTAGCGAACTATGGTCACCATCTCCTACATCTTCCCTAATTGCATTGGCAATTATGAGGTCTACTTCCTTATCAAATTGGTCTTGGGCAATCATGCAAATGGGGTTTTGACGAAAATACTAAAAACATTAGTCCCCCTCCAATGCACTTTGCCATTGTTTGGAATGAAAAATTTACTTTTGGACATGCAAATCACAATCCTGGCCATTGGAAAAACAGACAGCTCAGAGCTTTCTAAACTTGTAGCTGCCTATGAGGCAAGACTTAAGCATTATGTCCGTTTCGAATTCAGGATTATACCTGATATCAAAAATGCCAAAAACCTTTCCACCTCACAACAGAAGGAAAAAGAAGGTGCTTTGATCCTAAGTCATCTAAGGTCTTCAGATGTTGTTGTACTGCTTGATGAAAAGGGAAAATCCTATTCCTCCTTGGAGTTTTCCAACTTCCTTCAGAAAAAAATGAACGGGGGAATCAAAAATCTGGTTTTGGTCATCGGGGGACCCTATGGATTTAGCGAAACGGTGTACGAAAGAAGCAACGACAAACTAAGTCTATCCAAGATGACTTTTTCCCATCAGATGGTTCGGCTTTTTCTTGTAGAGCAGTTATACAGAGGTTTTACTATTCTGAGGAATGAACCGTATCATCATGAATAAGTTCCTTATTGGAAGGTATTAAATGGTACTTCTCCAGAAAATCCTCCACTCTTTTAATTACAAGATGATGGGGCTTGTTATCTTGTGAGGTTTGCTTAAGGGATTTGACCATGCGTTTGGAAACCTTTTTTAGTTCATCCAATTCCTCCCCAATGAAACCATAGATCTCTTTCTGCCGTTCAGGATCTTTCTCCACCTTTAGTACATACTGTAAATCGGAAATATTTTTCATGTGGGAGGTAAAGACATGTGACTGATGCCAAGCAATTTCCGAAAGTCGCTTCTTTTGATCCATAATCCGATTGATAATGGGGTTCACGATAAAGAAAATCTCAAAGAAAATAATGACGATTGAAAAAATAGCGAGTTCCAACTCTATGACCATCATGGTTTTGATGTCTTTTTCGGCCTTTTTCTGAAAAAGCAGCACTATGCCGTCCATTATAGTGGTGAACCGATCTACCCTGTAACGGACATCGTTAAATGATACATTTTTAAAGTTCTGGAAATCCCGGAGTTCTGCATACAACCATTCCAAATGGGGTTCCAGCCTGTCAAATTCACGCTGAATCTGGGCATCGTCCAAGGGTTCAATTTTTAGCGCTATGCTACCATCTTGCAAAAAGCCGTTCATTTGATACAATTTGGTAAGTGCCAACTTCATTTCGGCATAATCACAATTGTGATACCTACAGGAATACAATTCGTTCAATACTTTCTGGGTCAACATCCGTTGTCTTCCAGACAAATTCACGGTTAACGCCGTGGAACGTTGTTGGTTCAAAGAATATTGCGTCATCGATTGGATGGCAATTGTGAGCACAACAATGGAAATAACCAGTAAATAGTAGGCCCTAAATCCTTTTTTGAAAATTATTAGCTTTCCAATCTTCATTAAAATCAAATTGTAGTCAGAATTAGATTACAATTTAATTCGAAAAATAGGGTATTT
>JBCCUY010000055.1:0-13427 GCA_039196145.1 Bacteroidota bacterium | reverse complement strand
TAGGAAGACCCCCAATTCAATTGCGTGGAAATGGTACTCATATAAGCGGCCACCAGTGAGGCCAAGACCAGCCCCAACAAACCTGTTGGTAATTTTGTCAACATCGCTGAATACGCCAGATCATGTCCTAACTTATCCTCGCTGACATTTGGAAAGGCTTCCGCGATACTTGCAATATCGGGATACACTACCAACGAAGCCAGTGCAACCAAAATCCATGGCCATGGTCTTAAGGCATAGTGCATTATGTTAAAAAAGAAGGTAGCGCCAATGGCATGGGTTTCATTCTTTGCGGCCAACATACGTTGCGCAATATATCCACCACCGCCAGGTTCACCACCTGGATACCAAGAACTCCACCATTGCACGGCTAAAGGTATAACCAGTAGGGTAATCACCATTTTTGTGTCGCTAAGTTCTGGTAGGATGTCCATTTTTGATTTCACAAGATCATTGGACATCATAGCCGAAACACCACCCACTTCCGGAAGGTTGACGAGATAGAATGCCGCACCAATAGCTCCCACCATGGCAACAAAAAATAGGAGAAAATCACTGTAAACAACACCCTTAAATCCACCTAGCGCACTAAAAATTACCGTAATCAATCCCGCGCCAACTACAGTTACCCACGGTTCTAGGTCCAGCATAACACCGCCAATCTTAATGGCTGCAAGTGTTACCGCGGACATGGTAATCACATTATATATAAGACCAAGGTATACGGCCCTAAATTTTCGCAGAAAACTTGCTGGTTTCCCCCCATATCGAAGTTCGTAGAACTCAAGATCTGTATTAACGTTTGATTTACGCCATAATTTCGCATAAACAAACACTGTTAGCATCCCTGTAAGCAAGAAACACCACCAGCCCCAGTTGCCGGAAACTCCTTTGTCCCGAACAAAATCCGTAACCAGGTTGGGTGTATCGGTAGAAAATGTGGTAGCTACCATAGACATACCCAATAGCCACCAAGGCATGCTACGACCGGATAAAAAATACTCTGAGGAGCTCTTTCCCGATTTTTTAGAAACGTAAATACCTATGAAAAGTACAATTGCGAAGAATCCGAAGATTATGAAATAATCTAAAGTCTGTATGTCCATTTGGTTGAAGTTGGTAATCCATTAAAGGTAAAATTTTTTGGGATACCTTTGCGCTTTGTTCGCTAAACGCCGATTTTGACGCTATCGACAACATTGGAGACTTCTTTAATAGCTTGGATTTTGGCTGCTACGGCCACATTTCTAATGGGGGTCTCCAAGGCAGGCCTTAAAGGTCTTTCCATATTCAATGTAACGCTGCTCGCCCTGGCCTTTGGGGCTCGAAAATCCACCGGACTCATTATCCCTTTGCTTATTGTAGGTGACATCTTCGCTGTTATCTACTACAATCGGCACACCCAATGGAAATATATCCTAAAGTTTTTGCCTTGGATGCTGGGTGGCATTCTACTTGGCGCTTTTATTGGTAAAGATCTTCCCGAAAAGGAGTTTAAACTTGGGATGGTCATTGTTATTTTTGTCAGTCTTGGAGTATTGGTGTGGTGGGACAAGCGAAAATCTACCCATATTCCCACCCATTGGCTTTTTGCAGGCCCTATTGGTATCATGGCCGGAATTTGCACCATGATAGGGAACTTGGCAGGTGCTTTTACCAATATTTTCTTTTTGGCCATGCGCCTTCCCAAAAACGAATTCGTAGGAACAGCCGCCTGGTTATTTTTTATTACGAATCTGTTCAAGCTTCCTTTTCACGTATTCGTTTGGAAAACCATTACCTGGGAAACGCTTTTGATAGATATAAAACTTTTGCCAGCCATTTTTCTTGGGCTCCTAACAGGGGTTGTCGTTGTAAAGATGATCAATGAAAAGAACTACAAACGATTCATCCTAATGGTTACCGCCATTGGCGCCATCGCCATCTTGTTCAAATAGGTAGTATAATGTTCAAGAGCCCAGTCTACTTGGACAATCTAGTGCGAACTGCTTCTGGTGCTTCTTAAAGAATGAATCAATTTTTCCATGTCAGCATCCGTAAGGGGTTTTGTAATGTAACCGTTTATGAAATTATAGGTTTTGGAAAGATTAAGGTCTTCCGGGGCTATAGAGGAAGTTAGGATATGTATTTGAACCTGATTCCGAATATTACTTGGACCGACCTTAAGCTCTTCCAGCAACTCCCAACCGTTCATTACGGGCATGTTGATGTCTAGGAGCATTAGGTCGGGAAGTTCCAAGGGCGTTTCCGACAGTTCTAACAATTTATTGTAGGCCTGCAACCCATCCTCTAAATGAATTACGTTGGTGGACAATCCGGAGGTTTTGATCATTACTTCCGCAACTTCCCGGAAAATAAAATCGTCATCGACTAAAAAAACTTTTGGCTCATTCATGCGTTGCGTTCATTTTATTGGGTTGGAAAAACAGCTGGAACGTAGCTCCTTTTCCTTCCATGCTTTCTACGGTGATTTTGGCGTTCATGGAATCCATTTGGTTTTTCGAAATGAAAAGTCCAATCCCACGGGCATCTTTATTACCATGAAAGGTCTTGTACATTCCAAAAAGTTTTGCGCCATGTTTTTCCAAATTTATCCCCCTACCATTATCGGTAAAGGAAACCACAATATGGTCACCAGTATCCTCAGCCATAATCTTTAACTTTAATTGTTGCCCTTGTTTTCGATACCTAATGCTATTGGTCAATAGATTCAGAAAAACACTGGCCACATAGGGTTTAATGGCATAAATCCCAAGGTTGTCATCAATTTCTATTTGAATGTTGGGTTTGGTTTCGGCTATAAGGGCATTGATACTTTCCAAAACGCTGTTCAAGGTCTCTCTTACCGCTACCCTTTGGAACTTCTGATCGGGGTCGGTTTGGATTTTGATTACCTCATTCAATTGTACCACAGTTTCATCCAAACGTTCGGAAGAAATGCGAATCATTTCAAGAAAACGCTGCTGTTTTGAAGGGTCTTTTTTGTCTAGAAGCATTCCCGTGAGCATGGAGAGATTGCTAGAATTAGATCGGAGGTTGTGCGATACGATATGGGCAAAGTTCAACAAGCTTTTGTTTTGTTTTTCCGTAGTATTGAGCAATTGCCGTAGTCTATTGTCGACCTTTTTAATACGTGAGACATCAGTATTGGCCCCAATCATTCGGACAGGGTTCCCCTGCTCATCCCTAAAAACTTTACCCTGGCCATGAATATGTCGAATGGTTCCATGTCTCGTGATGATTCTAAATTCCGTATTAAATTTGCTTTTCCCGGCAATAGCATCTTCCACAGCCCTTAGACTTCGTTCCTTATCATCAGGATGAATGGTTCCCTCCCAAGCTTCGACCACACCAGTAAAATCTTCCTTTTTTACCTGATACAGCTCGTACATATTATCGTCCCAAACCAGCCCGTTGTTAGCAATATCGTAGTCCCAAATGCCAATATTGGAGCTTTCAACAGCAACTCGCATTCTATCTGTTAGAGCTTGGTATTCCAGATTTTCCCTCTTTCTTTTGTCTATATCTTGAAAGACTCCCAAAAGTCGGGAAGCCTTCCCGTTTATCATTTC
The DNA here is from genome assembly GCA_039196145.1 of Bacteroidota bacterium. Classification (GTDB taxonomy): domain Bacteria; phylum Bacteroidota; class Bacteroidia; order Flavobacteriales; family Flavobacteriaceae; genus Flagellimonas. Next base: position 9,855 of record JBCCUY010000055.1, on the reverse strand, counting down.
TGCATTGCCAATGGCTCGCACCCACTTTTCATTTCCCTTGGCCGTGACAATAATAAGTTCAACATCGTATGGGGTACCTTTTTCAATCGCTTCCGAAACTACCCGGACAATTCGGTCACGGTGCTCCCCCTCCTTATAAAAATTGATTCCGGTCTCCAAATTAGGCTCAAAATCCTCGGGAACCTCATGAATCTCTCTTGTCATTGCGGACCACATCAAGGAATTATTGACCAAGTCCACTTCCCAGCTTCCTATACGTGCAATGCGTTCTGCTTGCAGTGCTAAATCGAGCGAAAGTTTCTTTTGGGTAACGTCCTCAAAATGTAGATATAAGTGCTGCCCATCCTGAATGGGATACGCAATAAGCTTGAACCATTTCAAGGCTCCCTTAGGACAGATATGTGAAATGTATTCCTTTGTTATGCTGCTAACTAACAACCTTTTACGGAGTTTGATAAGAGCGTCTGGCGGCGCACCTATAAGCTCACCTAAATTGACTGGTTTGTCCTTCACTGAAACCAAATTAAAAAGCTCCAACAACGTGGATGAGCATTCCTCTAATTCCAGTTTTTTATTGACAAGTGCTACGGGAAGCGGAAGGTTTGCTATGCCACCATGGATTTGGGCAATTGGTTTCATTGTTGATTCGCATTGGTATACCAATACTTCAACGTAAGAATTTTCTTATTAGTATGGATAGGGGTTAAACCTGCAAAGGTGTAAGGGACCAACGCGCTTAAACTGAATCAATATAATTGTACTTACAGATGAATTCACCAAAACTATATTGGATTTCAAATGAACTTTTTTATAATTAAATACAACTACATATTCCAAATTTGATTCTGTTTTACATAATTCAATAACATATACTTGCTCCCAACAACATAAGGTGGTCGAATGCTTAATCTTTCTAGAATTCCATTGACAAAATGACTAACGAAGTGTATCTTTATATAAACCATGCCAAATGCTAAAAATTGGAATTATTGGGGTCGGAAGAATGGGAAAAATCCACCTCGAGAACCTTTCCAAAAAAATTCAGGGCGTTGAACTTATTTCGGCCGTCAATCCTGGAAAAGAAGGGCAAAAATTTGCCTTGGACCAAGGCTTTAAAAACGTTTCGGATGATATTGACATTATCCTAAAAAATCCGGAAATCGAAGCTGTTCTCATTAGTTCCCCCAATGACACCCATTCCGAATATGCTGTCAAAGCTGCTCAAGCGGGAAAAGCTGTTTTTTGCGAAAAACCTATTGATAAATCCCTTAAAAAGTCCAGTGAAACCGTAGATACAATTTCCAATTTAAATGTTCCCATGATGATTGGTTTCAACCAACGGTTCGACACCAACTTTTCTAAAGTGAGGACCGAAATTGCAAATGGAAAAATCGGGGAACTGCGTAGCATCCAAATTATTAGTCGTGACCCCCAACCTCCGCCTATTTCTTATATCAAGCAATCCGGTGGATTGTTCAAGGATATGACTATCCATGATTTTGACATGGCCCGATTTATCATGGGATGCGAAGCGACAGAGGTTTTCGCCTATGGTAGTTGTCTAGTGGACCCAGCTATTGGAGAGGTAGGCGACATTGATAGTGCTACCGTACTGATAAAATTTGAAAATGGAGCTGTTGCCACAATTCTAAATAGTAGGGAATCAAAGTACGGCTATGACCAACGTCTGGAGGCCTTTGGGTCCAAAGGTGTTATAAAAGTGGACAATCCCTTAAAAAGTAGTGTTAGCATCGCCACGGAAAACGGCTCTGGTTTGGATCGTCACCTTAACTTTTTTATGGATCGATATGAGTCCTCCTATCTTGAGGAGATGCGGGTCTTTGTGGATGCTCTCAAGAACAAAACGCCCATGCCGGTTTCTGGGGAAGATGGACTCAAGGCCATGCTATTGGCAGAGGCCGCCAATACCTCTTTAAAGGAAAACCGTCCTATAAAAATTGAAGACATCAAAATAATATGAGTCTGATTGAGGATAGGGTCAAAAAAAAGCTCCTATTAAATAGGTCTCGACTGGGCTCAATTTGACATTTGGAAATAAATAGTAAAATATCGTGGTGGCAAAAAAAACATGCATCGAACTCAGCTTAAAACAGATTAATTAAATAATGAAAACCTTACAAAAAGCATTTTACACCTTCCTTCTTTCCCTTATGATTTTTGCCTGTGGAGGGGGAAAAAAGACTGGGCCAAAACCCACAACTTTCCAAACCGTGGGTACCATCGAAAGATTGGATAAAGCCTTGGATGATGTCGTTTCACCAGATGCTGTAATTGAAGTGCTTTCTGCAGGTCATACCTGGTCCGAAGGGCCTATTTGGTTAAAGGATGAACAAAAATTAGTGTACACCGATGTTGGCCATCAGAAATTATACCAATGGACCGAAAAAGATAGTGTCACCTTGTATTTGGATATGACAGATCCGAATCCCGATAGGCCCGGACCAAGTGCTCTTTTAATAGATCAAAACGATTCACTGGTCATTTTGCGGTATGGACATGGGGAAACGGTGCGAATGAACAGTTCTATTGACTATCCAGTCAACGATTTCAAGGTGTTTGTGGACAATTATAAGGGCACCCGGTTCAACAATACCAATGATGCCACCTTTCATTCCAACGGAAATATGATTATGTCCGATCCACCTTCGGTTGAGGAGGGCGGCCTTAGCGCTGCAGTTTATAGTATTTCTCCCAAAGGTGAAATCCAAGTTGTGACCGACACGCTTTCCAGTCCAAACGGAATTGCCTTCTCCTCCGACGAAAAAACGGTTTACATTGCCAACGCCGATTGGCAGAATGCCATTTGGGTCGCTGCGGATGTGGACGAAAATGGGGTTATTTCCAATGGAAGAAAATTTTTCGATGCTACGGGCAAAGCTCCCAAAGAAAAAGGACATCCAGATGGTTTGAAAGTTAATAAAAATGGCATCATCTTCGCTACCGGCCCAGGTGGAGTTTATATTTTGAATCCAGATGGAAAACACTTGGGCACCATTTTAAATGATGAGTTCAATACCAACTGTGTTTTGGATGATAAGGAAGAGGTGTTATATATAACCTCTGGTCCTAAATTAATGCGGGTACGGTTGAAACCCTAGTCCACCTTTTCAAAGACAATGTTCAACTTTTGATGTTCCTGACGAAGCTGCGCTACCGTCATACTATCCACTTTGGATGCTGAGAGGTAAAGCCTTTTTAGATTGGGAAGTTGGGGAACAAGGTCAAGCAATCCTCTGGAAACTCCTGTTTTGTATAGGTTAATGGATTCCAAATTTTGTAATTGGGATAGATAGGCCAATCCTTCATCCGAAATGGCATTGGTACTAAGATTCAACTTTAACAGGTTTTCCAATTGGCCAATCCGTATTAAATGATCATTCGTGACCCCGGAATTGCTCATATTCAACCATATCACTTGGTCTTTTAATTCAATCAGGGTTTGCAAAGCCCGATTATCCAGTTCTTGCTCGCTTAAACTAAAGTTGGCTTCCAAAAAATTGTTGTCCATAATCAACTGATTCAAAATGAACCCATAACCTTCCAAGGAATCAACAACTTCTTTCTTTGCGCCCATCACTTTTTGATCCAAAAGACTGTTCTTGTCAAGGCCTAAATACTTTTCGACTGTTTTCTTTATTTCTTCGGCAGGTTTCAACGTAACAAAAGCCCCTTCCGAAAGCGCATTATTCTCGATCCACCATCTGATTATGGCCACCTCATCCTCAGACAATGGCTGTTTTCCTTCGGGGGGCATAAAATCATCATGCGTTTCGGGTAGTGTTATACGTCGATAGATATCGCTTGAATTGGGCTCGCCCAGAACCATAACCTCACCGCTCTCCCCTCCTAGAATAAGATTGGTATATGTGGTCAAATCCAAATCTCCTTTCTTTTTGTCATTGTTATGGCAACTTACGCAGCGCCTCTCCATAATGGGTGAAATTAAATCCAAATACACGTCCGCTGAATCCAATACCGTAACTTTTTCCCTAGGGGTCGCTTTGTCCGGCATGCCCGCCATGTTCCTAAGAACGTTGGGGGCGTATTCCAACAGGTAGGTGGATCCATGGGTTAGGTTTCCGCCCAAATGCCCGGTATAAAAAATGCCAAAAACCACTAAGGTGATTAAACTGGGTTTTCCATAAAATGGAAGCTTCCATTGTTTTTTGGAAACCACGTAACAAATAGAGGAAAATAGAAAAACTGCAATGCCCATCCATTTATGCCAGAACAAGGTGCTTTCTTTATAATCTCCGGAAAGGGAAAGAAAGTAACCAAAAAGAACAGCAAAAAAAGCAGTTATGCTTCCCAGTCCCCATAAATAATGGGTATACGCTGTTAAGGGTTGAAATTTTGATTTTTTGGAAACCAGTTCTACCAAAACTGCCAACAACAAAAACCCAATGGGTAAATGAACCACTAGAGGGTGTATCCTTCCCAAAAAAATCAGAAAATCTGAAGGACCCTCGGCAACAACGGCATTGAACAACATTACTATCAACTTCCTTCCTTATTTAAGTGGAGTTCCTTTTATGGGTTTTCCATCGGTGGTCAGTATTTGAAAATGATGTGTCCTATGGTCATTGTAGGTCCATACGATGTTTTTGCCTTTGTCCACCTCAAAGAGCTTTATTCCTTCTTGAGCACCATAGCTCGCAATTACCGTATTGCCATTGGGAAGCCGTTGTGCCCCGCAGGGGTCGACCAATGGATCTCCTTCAAAAACGGAATTATCGATTTGCCAGACAATCTTTCCATTGGCATCCAGTTCCACTACCCGGTTTCCATGGGTGAGGGTGACCAACGTATTTCCATTTTCCATCCGAATGGCCGTGAATGGCCATGTCTCCACTTTTCGTCCTCCAAACTCTGGAAAATCTGTTTTAAAAGTATTCACAATGGTTCCGTCGGGCTGATATTCCTTTACTGCAAAAGCCAATAAATGGGGAACTAAGTAGTTTCCATTATTCAACTTCCTTGCCATGCGGGTCTGCATGTGTACATTGTCCGTTTCTGGTTGTAGCGGAACGCTCTTTACCACATCTCCCCGTCCGTTGACCTCAACAATCTTGGGTTGGGTTCCTGATTCAGTAATCAGCGTATTTCCATTTGAAAGTCGAACCGCCGTTCCCAATTCCATACTTTCTTTCGCTCTTTTATAATTTAGGATAACTTCTTTTTTCTCGTTGTACTCCTTGACTTCGTCTGCCCAACAAACCAATATATTTCCATTTTTGAGCACATAGCCATCTCTTGCGGCTGGTTTTTTGGAATCCCAAACAACATTCCCCATCTCATCTATAATACCAGTAAATTCTGGTCCTGCTATGAAAAAAGAATGACTGATTCCTGATGCTGATTTTTGTGCTGCCAGAAGAATGGGCATCAGCAAAAGAGGGATTAACGCAATCTTAAAAATTGATTTCATTTTCATAGGTTTTCTTGTTTATGCCAAAATATCTCGGATTACGTGCCCATGCACATCCGTCAATCTCATATCCCGACCTCCAAAACGGAACGTAAGGCGTTCATGGTCAATGCCCATCAAATGCATAATAGTCGCATGAAGGTCGTGCACGGTCACTTCGTTTTCAACAACCCTATATCCATATTCATCGGTTTTTCCGAAAATGGTGCCTCCTTTTATTCCGGCTCCGGCCATCCACATGCTAAATGCGGATGGATTATGGTCGCGGCCATCCAACCCTTGGGCAAAAGGTGTCCTTCCAAATTCTCCCGTCCATACCACCAAAGTTTCTTCAAACAGTCCCCTGGACTTTAAATCTTTGAGCAGTCCGGCAATGGGCCGGTCAACAGCATGTGCATTTTTCTCATGTCCATCCTTCAAATCACCATGCTGGTCCCAACGGTCCGCACTTACTTTTGGGCATGTCAATTCAATAAACCGCACCCCTCTTTCCACCAATCTTCGAGCCAGCAAACATTGGGCGGCATATCCCCTAGTATGAGGGTCATTGGAATCAAATCCATATAATTTCTTGGTTGCTTCGGTTTCCGCTTTGAATTCGGTCAATTCTGGAATGGACGATTGCATTTTATAGGCCAACTCATAATTTGAAATGGCCGATTCTACTGCATCGGCCTCACCCAACACTTCCAACTGTTTCCCATCCAATTGTTTGATAAAACCCAGCTTTTGTTCTTGAAGGTTTGGAAAACTCTCTTTAGGAACAATATTGGCCACAGGCTGTGGACCTGCTCTGAGTATCGAAGCTTGATACGAGGCAGGTAAAAATCCATTTTTAAAGTTATCCAGTCCGCCAGGTGGTATCAATCCGCCGTCCAAGACAACATATCCTGGAATATTTTGGTTTTCACTTCCCAAGCCATAGGTCATCCAAGAGCCCATGCTTGGTCTTCCCTGAAGGCCGCTCCCTGTATGCAAAAAGTAATTGGCATTGGTATGCTCAGGAAATTGTGAAGTCATGGACCGTATCAAGGCAATATCATCCACACAGGTCGCGATATGGGGGAAAAGATCACTAACCGGCATTCCACATTCTCCATATTGTTTGAACTCCCATGGGCTCTTCAGAATTTTTCCCACGTTGTCAAATTGTGTGGCATCTACCTTGAATTTTTTTCGTGGGTCTTGCCCGTTTTCCTTGGCCAGACGAGGTTTAGGGTCAAAAGAATCTACTTGGGAAACCCCACCATCCATGTACAGGAAAATAACGTTTTTGGCTTTTGGTAAATGATGTGGTGCCAATTGAAGGTTTGAGCCTGTCTCGAGCATTCCTCCTTTGGAACGGCCACACGAAAAGGTAGTGGCCCCAAAGAGACTCATAAAGGCAAGGGAGCCAAATCCTCCTTTGCATATGCTCAGCATTTCACGCCGTGAAAGCGGTCGTTGCATAAAATTGTGATACTTGCCCATTAGATCAGATATATAAATTCTTTAAGATTAAAAATGCTGTGGCAATACTCCTTCCACACCTCCAGTCCTCTGTTCGGGTCCAATTCACCCATGACCTTTATCTCTTCAATGGCCTTTATAAATTTGGAGGCGTTATCAATTTCCTTTTCGGTCGGTTTTCTCGAAAAGGTATGCATATAGATCCATTCGATGCGTTCATTGAAGGTCAAATTCTTTAGGTCCAATAACCTCTGTGCCATAACTTCGGATTGTTGGACCACAAAAGGATCGTTCATCAGGATCAGGGACTGCGCTGGTACATTGGTCACGTCACGTCTTCCAAAGGTGGTAAATGGGATTGGACGGTCAAAAGTGGTCATCATCGGTTCCAAAAAGTTGCGTCTCACCTCCAGATAGATACTTCTTCGGCCAGCTCCATCCATAGGGCCTGATTCTGCGGGTTTTCCCCGACCCCCCATAAACTCGGTCAGATACGTTGGAACTGGTGGCCCATAAAGCTTGGCATCCAGGCTGCCGGACGCGGTAAGAATTCCATCCCGTATGGCTTCGGATTCCAATCTTCTAATGGGAAATGACGCTAAGAATATGTTGTTCGGATCCTTGTCCAGGACTTCTGCATCATTTAATGTACTTCTTTTAAAGGTTTCCGAAGTAACAATATACCTAATCATTTCTTTAATGGACCAGCCTTCTTCTTGAAACTTTATGGCCAAATGATCCAATAATTGCGCGTGGGAGGGCAATTTTCCCTGAAGCCCAAAATTATCCACCGTTTCCACAATACCTCGTCCAAAAAGATGGTGCCAAATACGATTGACCATTACCCGCGAAGTAAGTGGGTTGTCTTCATGGAGCATTGCCTCGGCCAGCTCCAGTCTACCACTCCCCTCGGTTTGAAAAGGTTTGTCGCCCATAGGAAGCGCTGATAAAAACCTTCGAGGGACATTTTCTTCGGAAGGTTCTTGGTAACTCCCCCTAATGAACACCGGACTGTCTTTGGAAGAGCCATCAGCAACACCATAGATAAAGGAATCGCTTTTTAAGGATTTGGAGCGTTTTTTGCTACTGTCCAAGGCGGTCGATAGTTCTGGAAAATAAAGGTCCCGTTTTCCTTTTTTGATGTTGGCATTGAATGCCCTCACCCAATCCATCGAAAGATCATTGGAAGATGTCCACTTATCCGTGACCTTGACCTCGGTAGGCCATTCCGCGTCATAAGTAATGACATATTGTGCATCAACAAAGGCATTTGGAGGCAAACTAAAATTATGGCTCTGATATTCTCCAGGGAGGATTTCTACATAGGCCTTATGTCCTTTCCAAGGCGCAACATTAAAGGTATAATTCTTCCATTTTGAACTGTTAACGGATTTGGAGAGTTCTCCATAAATGGGCCATTGTATCAATTGAAAATTATCGATGATGATCCGAAGAGTGCTCTGTTCTCCCTTGGCCCGTACTCCAATAAAATTGGAATCCAATATAAAATCTGGAGATCGAAGTGTTCCTAAAACTCCAGGGCCAAAGGTTTTGCTGGAAGCCTTGCCTTCACTCAATCCCAATAGCTTACCGTTTGTGCCAAACAACGGATTCCCCAAGGTGGTCCTATCCCCAAAAGCAAGTCCTGTGGTAACCCAATTATCCAAATCCTCATTTCTAAAATCCCCTATTTTCTTAAAGTTTTGAGCGGATGGGGATGTAGGTCTCAGGCCTGGTCGAGCCGCCATTTCTGACACCAGCTGTTCCGCCACCGTATTCCTAACATACTTCTGAATGTTCCGTATTTCTTTGGCAGTGATCTCCTTGGGCTTGGATAGGTCAGCGTCCAAAGGGGTAAAACGGGTGCTTTCCATGACACCGTACATCGCATAATAATCTGCTGCGGTTATGGGATCAAATTTATGGTCGTGACATTTTGCACAGGAAACGGTCAAACCCTGAAAGGTTTTGGTGGTGACATCAATCATGTTGTCAATGCGATTGGCTTCATCTTGCTTAATATCCACAGGGCTATGGGTGCCTTCCCCCATAGCATAAAATGAAGTGGCTATTTGTGATTCCAGTATCCCCGTTTCCTTATCGTACCGTTTCTCCTTCAAGATATCCCCGGCCAAATGCTCCTTTACCAATTGATCGTAGGGAATGTCCTTGTTAAATGCTCGAATCAGATAGTCGCGGTATTTCCATGAACCCGTTATAGGATAATCGAATTCGTGTCCTTTGGTTTCCGCATACCTGACCAAATCCATCCAATGTCGGGCCCATCGTTCCCCAAAAGCTGGTGAGTTTAAATAGCCATTGACCATTTCTTCGTAAGCCGAATCCGAACCATCGGACACGTAACGCTCTACTTCTTCTGGCGACGGTGGAAGCCCGGTGAGCAAATAAGCCACCCTTCTAACAAGCGTGTTTTTGTTCGCCATGGGGGCTTTGACCAAACCTTTATGCTTCAATTGCCGATTTACAAACCCATCAATATCAGTATCGCTATCCTCTTCACTTATCTGGGGTTTAATAAATGACCAATGGGGTTTCCACTCTGCACCCTGTTCGATCCATTTTTCTAAAAGGGCCTTCTCCCTTTGGGTAAGTTTACTATTGGTTTCTGGTGGGGGCATGATTTTATCCTCATGCTCATGGAGAATTCGTAACATGAGCTCGCTTTTTCCCGGCTTCCCCGGTACAACGGCAAACCCTCCTTCTTTGAGCGCTGCGGTAGCTCCCTCAAAAGTGTCCAATCTTAGATCTGCCTTTCGGCTACTTGGGTCCGGACCATGGCACAAGTAGCAATTTTGGACCAATATGGGGCGGATATGAAAATTGAAGTCCACAGTCTCGGGAAGGGGTTCGCTCAAGGTATCGGAATTGCCACAGGAAAACAACAATATGGATAGCGCAAAAAGCACTCCGCCCATTATGGTTTTTCCAATTAAATT
>JBCCUY010000054.1:0-13516 GCA_039196145.1 Bacteroidota bacterium | reverse complement strand
CTGATCACCCTCCCAACCCATGCACCCTGATCACCCTCCCCACCAGAAAACCCCTGTAAAGGTCAAGGCCCTCCAAAACTTATTTTTATACAGTTTATAATCGTTGTAGGTCAAGGTTTTTAAAAGGGCATTCTTGCGGTCGTAAAATTCGATTTTCTCCAACCTATACCCTTTACCCTTATTATATGTGACAACTCTTCGGGTATATCCTGATTTTGGATCTACGGGGTCTTGCTCAACGACCAACAAATCTCCCTCTTCCTTTAAAAACTTATAGGCATATTTTTCCACCTCCTGGGAAGAAAGATCTTCATAGGCAAACTCACTTCCCACAAATGGACCTGACTTGTTATTTGAGGAAATGCGCTTCACCCTTTTGATAGAGGGAAGGTAAAGCCACTGATCATCAGCACCCACTTTATGGGTATAGGTAAGCGTAGCTGTCCCTTTTACATCCTTCGGACTTTCGAAAACGATCAAGGATTTATCGCCGTCCTCTGTCAACTCCAGGGTACGGGTGGTCAGAAACCGCTCACTGGTTTGTCCATTCTTATTTTTCAAGGTCATTTTTAACTCTACTATAGAGCTTCCAAATCCCTCATCTGCCTTTTCGGCCGCTTTGGCGATTTGTAACCCTCTTTCTTCCGCCGATTGTGCGTAGGATGCCGTTCCAACAAAGGCTGCCGCCAGCATCGTCATTAATGATTTATTTCTTTTCATTTTGTGCTTATTTATGTTAATGATTTGATTTACTTGTCCAATTGTATTTGCATTTCCGGTTCACGTACCGTTTCCTGTTCTTTCTTACTCACTAAAATCAGTAGTGATGGTAAGAGAATAAAGTCGATGATCAAAGCCGCCAAAATGATGATTACCGTAATTCGGGCCATATAACTGTTTAGCGCGAAGGAGGAGGTGGACAATACAATGAATCCGGCCAAAAGCACGGCCGTGGTCGTCACTAACGCCTTTCCAACCGTCTCAAAAGCATAGATTATAGCATCCTTGGCGTCATAACCCAATTCTCTTCGAGCCCTCAAAAACTTGCTCATAAAGTGAACGGTATCATCCACTATGATTCCCAATGTCATTCCAAAAACGATAACCATCCCTGTATTAATGGTTCCTTTAAGCAAGAACCACAGTCCGAAACCTACCAAAACCGGGGTCACGTTTGGGATGATACTCAAAAGCCCCAGTTTTATATTGCGTAAGGCAATCATTAGCACCAAGGAAATAAGAATCAAGGCAATGATGTTCCCTTTGAACATACTTTCTGCCTGACGGAAGCCCAGTTTAGAGAACATTAAGGTTGGGCTTACCCCCAAAGAATGCATGGAAGCGGGAGCGTTATCTTTGAGCCATTGCTCTGAACGTTCTGAAAACGCTATCATTTCTGCACTGGAGTTGTTCTTTAAAGTGACCGTAACCCTGGATTCCGATTTATCCACATTGATTTGATTGTTCAAATCGAGGCCGAACGGCAGGGAAAGCTCATAAAGCAATAAATATTGGGCAGCTTCCTCCCTATTTTGCGGGACTTTGTAAAAACTTTGATCATCCCCGTGCATAGATCTGTTTACCCTTCTGGCCACCTCACTAAAGGCGTTTACATGCACCACTTCGGGCTGTTCTTCCAGCCAATCCTCAAAATCATTTAACTTTTGCAGATATTCTGGATTGTTGATTCCGCCACTCTCACCACTTCCCACGGAGAATTCCACATTGTAGAAACCGGTCAGGTTTTCGTTGATAAAATCAGAATCTTGTCGGAACTGTACGGTAGTATCAAAATACTCTACAAACTCGTCGTTAAAGACATTCTTGCCGGCCAGGTAGGTCAACATACCGATAATAGCCAATGAGATTACAGTAAGCTTTACAGGTTGACGAATTACAAACTCACCCAGTTTGGTATACATTCCAGGTTTTGGAGCAGACTCTTTTTGAGCCCTTTTCGATTTCCAGATAGGGAAAATGGCCATAAGGGCAGGCAGCGTCGTTGTGGAGAACAAAAAAGCCATTGACATCCCAAATGCCACAATATTACCGAGGTCCCAAAAAGGAGGAACATCCCCATAGTTCAAGGTCAAGAATCCAATAACGGTTGTTAAACTTGTAATGAAAACTGGCATGAAATTTAGTCGCATGGACTCTACCAAAGCTGCTTTTTTATCCAAACCATCCTTTCTAACCTTTTGCAGATAGGTAATCAGGATGTGAATACTATCTGCTACCGCCAAAGTCAAAATCATTGTTGGAAAAACCGCTGATGGCGGGGTCAACTTAATTCCGTTAAGGCCCACGAAACCAACTGCACTGATAATCGAAAAAATCACTACGACCAAGGTCGCCAAGGTGGCAAAAAAGTTTCGGGTAAGTACCAGGGTTACAATGAGCACTATCAACAGCATTGCCATTGTGAGCATAAGGTCCTTTTGCGAGGATTCAAAAAATGCTGTATTCAACGGGACCAAACCGGTGGTATACACGTCAAATTCTGGGTGCTTTTCCTGAAATTTAGTGATCATTTCCCGAGTGGCAATTGTTACCTCAGGGATTTCAGCTGCGCTGTTCTCACCGGGTAACCGAACCGTAATATTAATAGCGGTAACACTTCCTTCGGTATTAATGATTCGGTGCACCAATAGCGGTTCTTTCAAGGCCTTTTCCCTAATCTCCTTGATTTCATGGTCCGTTTTATTGGCCGAATCATAGGAAAGATCATCTACATAGAGATCATCACCCTGTGCGCTTGTATGTTGAAAATTGGTCACGGCGTCTACCCTGGACGAGTAGGGTGTATTCCAAGCCTCTGAGGTTAGTTCCTCAATGGCTATCAAGTTTTTTCTGGTGAAAACATCTCCATTTTTAGGTGCGAGTACCACGATGATATTATCATCTTTGGTGTACTTTTCCTGAAGAGCATCAAAAGCCTCCAATTCTGGATTGGACTCACTGAAAAAAACGTGATAATCACCATCAAATTCCATTTTGCCCTGAGACCCAAGGCCAAAGGCTAAAAGTATGGTCAAAATAAGGACGGGCCATTTGTATTTGATTACAAAATTTGCCCAATTCTTCGCAAATGCGTTGGCCGCATTTTTGGTTTTCTGGATTGCGTTCATGTATAAAGGTTTATTATGATGTTTAATTCTAGACGGATTGTTTCGGTTTAATTGGACAGTTTTAGTACAAAATTTTTGACAATAACTGTCCGGTCAACTATTCGTTTAAGCTTATCATTTGTTAATCATTGCATTTAATCACAGCTTAATTAATTGACCAGTCATCTAGTAAGTGGGCAAAAAAAATTAACTGAACATAAATCTTCTGAGCATATCCATAAAATTGTCAATAGGATAAGCACTTTTTAATTCTTTCATGGAGGTCATTGCACCTTTTCCAGCATCCTCAAAAAAAGCAACTATGCTTGTAGCATCCATTTTGTCATCTATCTCCCCACATTCTTGTGCTTCTTTGACCACTTCAGCGATTTCATTCTGAATTACGTTCTCCTTGGTCACAATTGCAGTACGAATCTTCTCGCTGTGCTCTGCCATTTCAGAACCTAGATTACAGGCCAAACACCCCATCTTACAATCCAGCTCTTCTTTTAAAATTGCGCAGCGAAACTCGTAAAACTCCAATAATCGTTGCTTGGGTGATCTGGATTTATCTTGAAGAATTTGTTTTGCCGGAGTATAGTTCTGTTCAAAATAAAACTCCAAGGCCTTTACGGTAAAATCCTCCTTACTATCAAAATAAAAATAGAAGGACCCTTTTGGAACACCAGCTGCCTGTACTATGTCATTTACGCTGGTAGCATTATAACCTTTGGACCACATGATTTCCATGCCTTTTTCCAAAAGCTCACTACATTTTTGCTCTCCTTTGATTGTCTTCATCTCCATAGCGTTGCCAAATATATGACCAGTCGTCTAGTTTTCAAATATAATTAGAAAATTTTAACATCCCTAAGGTGCCATAGGCTGTGGTTCCATTTGCAGTGAATCCTTTACAGTGATGGGTTCAAGTCCCAGAATTTCCTCAAAAAAAAGCTCAGTTTCCAGCTGAACGGATTCCAAATCCTTGGAGGTCACAAAGCTTGTCATCACATGATCTCCTACATTTTCAAAAGCCACTTTTCTTTTTAAATCGGGTTTTGTCCCAAGCTCATCAAACATCTTCAGCATGGCGGGCACGGAGACCACTTTGTCCTGTATGGAATCGTTTTTATAAAAATAACCCAAAAAAACAGCTTGATTCACTTCAGAAAAGGTTTCGGTCAACATGGTGTTATCCACTAAGGCCTGCAGGTGTGTAAGGGCTTCCAGCCTATACTTTGTGGTCCAGTATTTTTTCTTTTCCGGTTCCGCCTCATATTCTTGATAGTCACTTTTCTTTACCAATTTTGCCATTTCTAGGCCCCACGGCCCGGACAGTAATTTGGCATTTGGGTCATAAATCTCAATATTTGGTGAATACAATACCAATCCTTCAATATCCTTGTCTCCCTTTGCAAGATGCAATGCCAAGGTACCTCCCGTGGATGTGGCCATTACGATCACCTTGTTTCCCAACTGTTTGGCAACGGCCAAAGCTTCCTTTGCGGACTCCAAGACCTGGTCCGCCGTTAGGTTCAACATGGCTTCTTGCTCCTGCAGCCCATGACCTGCCAATCTGGGTAGAAACAAGTTGCACCCGTATCGTCTGGCTATTGTTTCATGTATTGGACTGCCCTCCATCCTACTAGCCGACCAGCCATGAAGGTACACTATGCTGTAATCAGTTTTGGAAGGAATACTGTCGTACCAGATAATCTTAGCTTCATTGTTCATTTTTATATTATCATATGAAGCTTCCTTTAGATTAATCTGTTTTTCCAGTGCGATAGGGTCTGATTCAACTTCAGGCAGGTCAATGTCCAAGTTTGGCTTTTCCACTTTTGGTCCAAAAAAATAGAACAAGCCCAGAACCATAAACAATAGCAAAAGGGCCTTAAGAATCTTGAAAAGTACTTTCATTTGGAAGTATTTCGGTTTTAAAGCGATTTCAAGTTACAATAAAAACCAAGTTATGGCCCTACTTTTATGAACTGTAGGTAATCCGAATTTTTGGCCACCACAATATATTGTTTACTGGCTATTTTCATGGTCCCCATATCTTTGACATCGCCAGTGGCATAAAATCCGCTTTCCCTACCATTAATTGCCCTAAAGCCTCCCTTTCCATCTCCTTGGAGCAGCAAACCATTTCCCGCGTCATTTCGAGGCGTCTCCACCTCAGAACTATGTAGATTCCCGGCTATCAAAACATCCAAGTTTCCGTCCTGGGTATAATCAGACACCAGAATTTGGTTGATGGAAGACAACTGGGCCAAGTTTGGCAGTTTGTGTTGTACAAATTCTCCATTGCGGTTTTCCAGATAGATACTTGCGAAGGACTTCACCTGATAGTGCAGGGATTCCTCCAATCGACCTTCGGTGTATACATCGGTCAACGTTGCTTGGGAGAAGGACTCATAATCTTTGAATTTGTCCTTTATTCCAGGTATTTGTTGCGAGGAACATTCCCTACCCCGAACGGGAAACTTTTCCCCTTCATTGAAATAACTCAATACAATATCATTGGTGTTGTTCTGATCAAAATCATTCAAATAGATATCGAAAGTTGCATCCTCTGAAGCCTTGTATTTGTAATTGAGTCCAAGATTTCCAACCACATAATCCATATCCCCATCCTGGTCAAAATCGCCCTGTCCTATACTGAACCACCACCCTCTGGTATCTTCCAACCCATGGGAATGGGTAACATCCTTGAAATAACCTTGGTCATTTTTAAGTAGCGTAATGGGCATCCATTCTCCAGTAATTATAAGATCAGTCCATCCATCGTTATCAAAATCTGTCCAAATGGCGTCAGTGACCATTCCCAGTTTTTCCAGGGCCGGAGCTATTTTTTGTGTTGCATCTACGAACCTCACGGCCTTATTGTCGCTAATGTTTTCCAACAAGTAGCTATTTGCAGGTAAAGGGTAATTGCCAGGAATCAACCTTCCTCCAACGAAGAGGTCCAAATCTCCATCGTTATCAAAGTCCAAACTATGGACCCTGGACCCACTGGTAAGCATTTCGGGAAGTGCCTCTTTCGACTTTACAAATTTTCCGGAGCCCATATTAGTATATAGTCGATCCTGTAACAAAGGAGAATCTTGGGGAAATTCATTCCCCCCACTAACTATATATAGATCATTATCACCGTCCGAATCGGCATCAAAAATATGGATCCCCATGTCCTCATGTTGACGGTCTTCGGAAAAAATGTCTTCTCCAACCTTTTCAAATCCTTTTTTTGTTTGGAAAAACATTGCGGTTGCACTATTGACCGACCCACCAACCACAAGGTCATCCAACCCGTCACCGTTTAAATCCCCCATGGCTACATTTGGGCCAAACATGGAAGTCTGATGGGGCAGCAAAATTTCCTTATCAAAATCATTATAGAAATTCTCTACATGCCTATGGGACACTATAAGATTTGAATCGAGAACCTGTTGAAATAAGTTATCCGCTTTGGAAGGACCATCCAAAGTTAAATCGGATTCAGTTGTATTGGTATAATCAACTACGAGTATCCCATTGATTGCCGGTTGTTTTATCACTTGGACACGGGAATCAGGCCACGTGATTTGAATGGAATCGACCTTTTGAGCACTTCCTAGACCAAAATGTAATTGTGGTGCTATGGAAGATTGGAACCCTCTACTCAGGGTCATTTCTTGATATTGGTGTTGTTCATTGGCATAGACCACGGTCTTGGCACCAATCCCGTATGTGTTTTGTTCAGGGCCTTTAAGTTTTAAGGTCAGGTGATTGTTTTTATCGGAACTCTTGTTTTCAAAAACGGTTGCATAATCATCAATGTTATTGGTAACAATTTCCAAATCACCGTCATTATCCAAATCAACGTATACCGCACCATTGGAAAAACCCTTATGCTCTATACCCCATATTTCATTTGTCTTTTCAAAGGTGAGATCGCCCTTATTTCTAAAGACAAAATTGTCTATTTTCTCTGATGGAATGGCAAGGCTTTTTTGCAATGAACTATCCAAAGACACTCCTGTTTTCTCAATTTTTTTAAAGAAATCCCGATTGTTGATTTCCCTTCGGGTACCATTGGAGATAAAAATATCTTTCCAACCATCGTTGTCCAGATCGGCAAACAACGGGCCCCAGCTCCAATCGGTAGAGGATACGCCTGCCAAACGGGAAACATTACTGAAATCAGGGATAGAGTCCAACAGGTTTCCATTGTTCATCTGAAGGCTGTTCTGCATATACTGGTAATGGAATCCCGAATTAACTGTACTCCAAAACAAATCGGGGTTCATGCTCGCCATATTGGCCTTTGCCCTACGGTTAATTTGGGCGGTCATATCTACTTGGAGAATATCCAAAAGTAAGTCGTTGTTAAAATCGGCAATATCCACACCCATACCGTAGAAGGAGGTGTTTTTGGTTACACTTTTAACTTGTTCCGAAAACGTACCGTTTTTATTGTTGATGAAAAGATAGTCCGGTGTGCTAAAATCATTGGAGACGTAAATATCCGGCCAACCATCTTGGTTAAGATCCCCAATTGTGGCGCTCAATGACAATCCAAAAGTTTTCAATCCTGCTTCCTCGGTTACATCGGTGTACTTCCCGTCTTCAAACTTAAACAGTCTATCGGTCTCACGTTCTTTTGGGAATTTTTGCTTGAAGGCATAAAAATAATTTGGCGCATTGAACGGAGTAGGCGGATAATTGGCCACATACAAATCGAGGTCCCCATCCCGGTCATAGTCAAAAAAAGTGGCCTGAACGCTGTTACTGGAATCATCAATACCATATTCTTCGGCTTTCTCTGAAAAGGTATTATCACCATTATTGATGAACAATTGATTTTCCTTGGGTTTGAATTTACCGCCCACAGAGCAATAAATATCAAGATATCCATCGTTGTTCACATCGGACATGGTGGCACCGGTATACCAGCGATCGTCCCCAGCAATTCCTGCCTGTTCCGTGATATCCTCAAACTGCATGTCACCTTTGTTCAGATAGAGTTTATTTGAGACCATGTTCCCGGTAAAAAAAAGATCTATCAATCCGTCATTATTAATATCTCCAGCTGACACACCACCTCCCATATAGATATAAGCATAGGTGAAGTAGTTTAGGGAATCGTTTTCGGTAAGATTGTTGGAAAAAGTAATTCCGGTTTTGCCACGATCTAACTTTGCAAAGATCTTTCCATCCGCTTCGCTGTTCCGGTAAGCTCCCTCCTTACAGGCTATGAAACACAAAGGCACCAATAAAAAAAGGCTATTTCTTAAGGTAATTCGCATTGTAATGAATTTGTACAAACAATATACTGAGACCTAAAAATGTCTACAAAAAAACAGGGCATTTTAAGAAAAATGCCCTGAGCAGCTAAACTTAAACTAATAAACTCAACCTAACTTAAAATCCATCGTTCTGTTCGAGCACTCCTCCACTTAAATCAATAGCATTGATAGGAATTGGCATCAAATCCATATTCGGGGCATAACTGCCCGCTTTGGTACCAAAATTCTCAATGGTACGAGCTTCGTTCGTAACATAAGTATTGATCACATCAGGAGCCACACCCCATCTTCTTAAATCAAATAGACGGTGTCCTTCCATAGCCAATTCCAAACGTCTTTCAAATCGGACTGCTGCCCTAGCAAAAGCTTGATCTGGAAATGATACGTATGGCTCAATTTCATAGTTGGCAGCATCTTCGAAAACGCCATCTGAAACTTCTTCTTTCACATAGGTCATGTCTTTTGCACGGTTCCTCACTTGGTTTACGTAACCCAAGGCCCTTGGCAAATCGTTGTTTTCAACAGCCACTTCGGCAGCCATCAATAACAAATCGGCATAACGCATAATGTGGTAATTAATACCTGAATGTTGCTGACCCCAAGCTCCCGTTCCAACGTTGCCGTTTTCACCAGCCTGGTAAACATTTTTCTTAGGTAGATATGGTCCAGAAATATCGGCAAAACTGGCTCTGATCCAGTCCTTTCCAATGTGGGGTCCGTAGCCGTTGTAATCTATTCCCCTACGCCCAACAGTATAGTCCAATCTTGGATCCAACGGACCTGTATGAGGTGTAAAAGCGTCCTCACTTTCTACTCCGTAGTCATTTTCCACATCGCTTTGATTAAATGTATCCAAAAGTGGAAGTCCAGTACCATCAGTTTGGTAAGCGTTCACCAAATCTTGGGTTGGCTGATAAAACCCACAGCAAGACCCAAATGGTCCAGGGTTAGGGAAGTTCAACGTACCTCCTCTGTTCCCATTCAAGGATTGACCTGAATCTGTGGTAAACTGAATGGCAAAAATAGATTCAGAACCGTTGTCCCCAGCCAAACTGAAGTTATCCAAGAACTCTGAGTTCAACGAGTAGGGCCCGTTAGCGATTACATCTTCAAATAATGGTCCTGCCGCAGCAAAATCGGACTGGAACAAATGTGCTTTGCCCATAAACGCTTTGGCCGCCCACGAAGTAGGTCTACCAACATCTCCCTGCGCAGTAGGAAGGTTATCTATTGCGAACTGAAAATCTGCCTCAATCTGCTCCCAAATAGGACCTGGATTGGGTTGATTAAATTCCTTGGCATCAAAATTCTCATCAGATATGTACGGTACATTTCCATAAATTTTCTGGAGTTCAAAATTAAAATGAGCTCTTAGAAAACGTGCTTCCGCCAATTGCGAATTAAAATCTCCACCTTCAATGGAGTTGATCAAGGAAATTACCGCATTGGATCTATTGACCCCTGCGAACAAACCGTTCCACTTCCCAAAAATATAGGGATTGGCACTAGTCCAGTCAAAAGTTTCCAACAAGAACAAATCTGCTTGGTCACCATCTGTACTTCCCTTGTGGGCATCATCAGCGATAACATCAAACCACCAGTTATCCCCGCTCACCGTCCAATCAGACGCACCTTGGTTGTTACGAATACCATCCAAAGTTGAATAGGCACTAGCCAGCAATAAGCTAACACCTTGAGAGTTTTTGAGGTCATCATCGCTTAATGCCCCTACCGCTGGCACATCGGTAAAACTATCACTACAGCCCAATGCCAATGCTATAAGGGCCATAAAATAAAACAATCTCTTTTTCATTTTTTTAGAATTTTGTATTAACACCTATAGTAAAAATCTGCGATACTGGGAATGTTTGGAAATCAATTCCCAAGGATAGGTTATCATTTGAAATTACTTCAGGATCAAATCCTTCATAACCAGTTATGGTAAACAAGTTGGTTCCCTGTACATAAAGCCTCAACATATCCATACCCAATGAGCCTGCAATATTCTCTGGGAATGTATATCCAACCTGGAGGTTTTTCAGGCGCAAGAAAGAAGCATCCTCAACAAAATATGAGTTTGGCTGCGTTTCAGCATTAGTAATGGTCTGACTCAAAGCAGGAAGCGTGGCGGTTGTGTTGGAAGGTTTCCAAGAATCCAATACACGGGTACTTCTGTTACCATTAAAGAAGGTTGGGAAATCGGTGAATATCTTCTCGTAGTTGTACACGTCGTTTCCTTGAGAGCCGGAGAAGAACATCGAAACGTCAAAACCTTTATAATCCGCATTGATATTGACACCATAAGTGAAATCCGGATGAGGGGAGCCGATAAAGGTTCTATCATTCTCATCGTCTATAGCACCGTCACCGTTCACATCGCGGTATGTAAATCGCCCGTTGGAATCAAATCCGGTAACTTCCCTACCATAGAAAGAGGAAATAGCTCTACCTACTTCAGTTCTGGTTACTGCACCACCCCTAAGGTTGGTTCTACCTACCTGGAAGTCACTGATCAGACTTTGCACCTCATTCTTGTATCTAGAAATATTGGCCTGGATTCCGTAGTTAAGGCCATAACTGGTGGAACGGTTATATCCGATGGCAAGGTCAAAACCAGTATTTTGCACATCTCCTAGATTCACCAAAGGAGCTGCAGCGTCGATAGCCGTTGTACTGATCAAGCTGTTATCTCTTGTAATTAAGTCTTTTGTGTCGATATCATAGACCTCAAAAGAAACAGACAAATCATTGTCAAACAAGCCCAATTCAACACCAAAGTTAGTCGCCTGGCTAGTTTCCCATTTCAAATCCGGGTTTCCAACCTGACTGAACAATACCCCTGTGGATATAGTACTTCCGTTAAAGGCGTAGTTGGCCAAACCTTCATTTAGGAAGGAACTGTTGATCGTTGGATTCGCAATCGGTAAGGATTGGTTACCTAACTGACCCCAGGAACCAATTACCTTCAAACGGCTTACGATTCCATCTTTTGGGAAAAAGTCCTCATTACTAATCAACCAACCTGCACTAAATGATGGGAAGGTCTGACTTTGGTTATCACCAAGGAAACGCGATGTTTTATCACGACGTACTGTTGCCGTACCAAAGTATTTTCCAGCATAAGAGTAAGTAGCAGTACCGAATACCGAGAACAAAGTCGTTCCAGCATCAAAGGCACTATCCACATTTGGTGTTCCGGTACCATTGCTGATCAAGTAGAAATCTGGTGATTCAAAAATATAACCATTACGGCTTATTTGTTGTCCCTTGCTTCCGTCCTCTACAGCCTCAACACCGGCCAAAACGTTAAGATTGTGCTCTCCAAATGTTTTGGAATAGTTCAAGGTGTTGTTCCATGTCCAGTTAAAGTTTTCAACTTTTTGTACCGCCAAAGTGTTGGTACTTAATGGCTCTACGTGTTCTGGATCCAAAGCCTGGAAACGTCTACTATCAAAAGTCTCAATGTTACCACTTATGGTAGTCTTAAAGGTAAGTCCCTCATAGATCTCAGCAGACAGGTACACGTCTCCGAATACTCTAAAAATCTTGTTGAAATCGTCTTTGGCCCGCTCCAAAGTAGCCAACGGGCTTCTTGAGTTCCCCAAACCACCGGCACCTGTACCGGCAATATCCCCATTGTCATCCCTAGCTGGAATCAATGGGCTACTTCTTAAGGCTTGGTTCACAGGAGTAAAGGCTCCAGGAAATTCATCAATGTTTCCTGCCGTGTTGGTTCTAGCTCCAAAAACCCCTCTTTTAGTATTGGAGAACGAAGCGCTCAAGTGCTCTCCGATAACCACTTTATTTCCAACTTTAAACTCGGAATTCAATCTTGTGGTTCCTTGTTTAAATCCTGTATTGATGAATACGCCTTCCCTGTTCAAGTAGTTGGCGGACAAGAAGTATTTTCCAGTTTCGTTTCCATTTTGAATGGAAATCGACGCATTTTGCGTTTGCCCGTTTTGGGTAATTACATCAAACCAATCCGTACCCCCTGGCGCCACAGTAGCACTTACAGGTTCCCGAACGATTGGATCGTAGGAGGCCACTCTTGTATACCCTTGCAAAGTACCAGGAACAACAGCTGAAGTACCACTACCATATTGAGGGTGGGTAACTTCGGCACCATCGTTTGCCAAACTCTGGAATATCATATCCCCGTGCTGCTGGGCATTTAAAAGCTCTGGCACATTTGCCGCTCTTGAAATACCAGTATAAAAATCGAAGGATACCACGGGCTTGTCTTGATTGTAACCACCGCCTTTGGTTGTTACAATTACTACACCGTTGGAAGCCCTAGCTCCATAAATTGCTGCCGCACCATCTTTCAATACGTTGATCTGATCAATGTCTGCAGGGTTAATACTGTTAAGCACAGTTGGGTTCTCTGTCTGTACTCCATCTATAATATATAATGGGTTGGTATTGTTACTTGTACCAAAACCACGAATGGTGATTTTAGGTGCAGCTCCAGGGCTACCCGCATTGGTCACGGAAACACCTGTTACCCTACCTTCCAAAGCCTCGGCCGCGTTCACGATTGGTGCCTTGGTAGCTTCAGAAATGTCAACGGAAGCAACAGACCCTGTTAGGTCCCCTCTGGTTTGGGATGCATATCCAAGTACCACCACTTCAGAAAGTTGGCTTGAGTCTTCTGCCATACTTACATTGATGGTCGTTTGCCCGTTCACTGCAACTTCTTGGGAAGCAAACCCAATATAACTGAAAACCAAAGTGGCATCCGGTGCTGCAGAAATGGTGTAGTTTCCATCAAAATCTGATTGGGTACCGTTGGCAGTTCCCTTCACAACAATATTGGTTCCAGGAAGTGCAAGTCCATTTGAATCGGTAACAGTCCCCGTAATGGTAGTTTGCATTACCAACTTTGGGGCCTCTTCAGATTTTGGCTCTGGAATCTTTTTTACGATAACAACCTGTCTATCGTCAATTTTAAAACTTAAGTCGGTATTTCTAAAAGCCCGGTTTAGGATATCGGTCAACTTGACATTCCGAAGCTTCAGCGATATCTTTTTATTCTGATCAATCACATCATCCTTATAAAAGAAGATGTACTCTGTTTTTTCTTGAATTTCTTTAAACAAATCTTCAAGAACTACCTCG
>JBCCUY010000053.1:0-13802 GCA_039196145.1 Bacteroidota bacterium | reverse complement strand
GCGCAATGGAGTCCAGTTTCACCTGGGGCGGAACACTATCCCGTTCAACCAAAACGGAATCTATTTTCTTTGGAGGCGGCAGCGAATCTTGTTGTGCGTAAAGGGACAGATTCAACAAAAAGAATAGGGCAAAAAATATAAATCTCATTCCTCGCAATTGGTCAGGCAAAGGTATATGATTTGTTTCTATAAGAAATGTGAAAGTTTGTTACTGAAAAACAAAGGATTTTTTCTTTTCTATTTTCTTCTTAGTTTTCGGTAACCTTGGGTATTCCAAGGGCCAATTTTTATATGTTAAGAAGTCACTACAAATATATGAACGAGGCAGGAACCGACGAGGCAGGCCGCGGATGTCTGGCAGGGCCAGTCACCGCCGGAGCCATTATTTTACCCCAAGGTTTTAGGAATACCGTTCTCAACGACTCCAAACAACTCACCGAAACCAAGCGGGAAGAACTCAGGCCTTTGCTGGAGAAAGAAGCTGTTTCTTTTGCGGTATGCCACGTTTTTGAGGCTGAGATAGACAGCATCAATATTTTGAATGCCTCTATTTTGGCCATGCATAGGGCCCTTGACGATTTAAAGGAAGTTCCAAGCTATATTCTAGTAGATGGAAACCGGTTTAAGCCTTATCCTTCTGTTGAACACCAATGTGTGGTCAAAGGAGATGGAAAATATATGAGTATCGCAGCTGCTTCAGTTTTGGCCAAAACATACCGGGACGAGTTTATGGCAAAAATCCATGAGGAATTTCCCATGTACAATTGGAAAAAAAATAAGGGATACCCCACCAAAGAACACAGGGAGGCCATAAAAAAGTATGGCCTTACCAAATATCACAGAAAAAGCTTTAGGCAACTTCCGGAACAGTTGACGCTGGATATCTAAAAACCCTAAATTTGTTCCAAACTTCCAAAATGAGATTTAAGGCCTTCCTCACTTTACTGTCATTTGTATTCATATGTTGCCAACCTGAAATCAAGACTTCAGATTCGTTATTGGCGCATCTACCCCCAAATGCCCATCTCATTATTAAGATTAATAATCTCTCTAATTTCCAAAGCGAAGTCAAAAACAGTTCTTTTTTGGAAAAAACCAATGCCTTTGGAGTTCGAAAAGATTTGGAAAAAACCCTTCAAGGGCTGGGATATGTTTCAACTGATGCCCCTTGCTTATTGGCCTTCTATGAGGTTGGGAAAAATAATCAGGAGTTTGTAATGGTCTTAAAACAAAACAACACCTCCTTTCAAACAGATTCAATCGAAAATCGTACGGTCGAAACACTTTCCTATCAAAACGGTACGATTACCAAACATACCCTAGAGAACTACGAGGTATTCAGCACCAACACTAATAAATCTATACTCCTGAGTTCGTCGCAAATGCTTATGGAAAACACCATTCGGACAAAAGATTCCAATCCGGTGAACAAGGTATTACAACGACTTTATGACACTTCTTCGGCGACCAAATCCGCCACTTTTTTCTTCAACTTGGATGAGCCCACCTCACTACTATCGGGTCAGTTGAAAGAAACTCCAAACAAGCTTCCAAACTTTGCGGATTGGATTTCCGTGGATTTTTCAGCTAATTCGGACCATAGTAGTTTCAATGGTGTTGCTTTGGCTTCGGATTCCACCAAAAACTTTACCAATTTGTTTCGAGGCACAACACCCCTGGCCAACAAGGTTGCACAGTTTGCGCCCAAAAATGCAGAGGCCATTGTTTCGTATACGTTTGACGATTTCCAGGTATTCTCCCAAAACCAAAACACCTATTTGGATCGCACAATACAAGGGGACACTTTGTTTAATACAGTAGAAGAATTAGGTCTTGTATACCTGAAAAATGGAAAATTAGTCATGCTGGGGTCTTACGGAACTGAGACTATCACGGAATATTTGAACACCGAAAAATCAGGCTCCACTTCGTATCAAGGAAGTGAAATCATGTCTTTAAAAAGTTCAGACTTACTGGTCAAAGGGTTCAACCCCCTATTAAAAGACTTTAAATCCAATTTTTGTACTATTCTAGAAAACACTTTTGTTTTTTCAGAACAAAAAGAACCCTTGCAAACAGCGATAGCGAATTACAAAAGCCGTTCCTCTTTCAGTGAGACACCAGCTTTCCTAACTGCCATGGAAGGGCTGGCGAACGAATCAAGTATCTTATTCGTTTCCACCGCTTCTGGAATTGAGCGGTTCTCCGAAGAAGAATTTGTGCCCGCGTTTGTCAAGGAACTTAAAAACACCAAACTAGAGGACCATACTTTTGCCGCCCAAATTGTAGCGGACAAAGGTTTTGCCCATTCCAATTTTTCCATCGCCAAGATTGGTAGAACGACAACATCCAATACGGTGACACCACTTTTCACCCTGGAACTGGATACCGATCTTGCCATTGATCCACAATTCGCGAAGAACCATCGGACCAACAAACAAGAAATTGTGGTTCAAGATCAAAACAATGTCCTACACTTAATTTCCTCCAACGGAAAGGTCTTGTGGAAAAAACAATTGGAAGGTAGGATCAGAGGCCGTATCCAACAAGTGGATATTTATAAAAACGGAAGACTGCAATTGGCCTTTTGTACCAACAACCAGTTTTTGATTTTGGACAGAAACGGGGAGGAAGTAGCCCCTTTTAACATGATCTTTGAAGGTGGCAATCTAAATCCATTGGCAGTCTTCGATTATGAGGGAAACAAGAACTATCGTTTTGTGATAACACAGGGAGAGAAAGTATATATGTACAATGGCCAGGGCAAAATTGTAAACGGATTTACCTACACACGAGCGCAAAGCCCAATTATTGCCGAACCAAAGCATTTTAGGGTAGCCAATAGGGATTACCTTGTGTTTCAGCTGGAAGACAATAGTTTAAAAATTTTGCATAGGGCCGGGGGCGAAAGAATTAAGGTGAACCAAAAAATAGATTTCTCTGGGAACGAGGTTTTTTTGTACAAGAACAAGTTTTCAGTGACCAATAAAAAAGGCGTACTACACCAAGTCGACACCAAGGGAAAACTCACCAGTACCAATTTCAACCTTAATAAAGACCATGGCATGTATGCTACCAGCAAGACGCTGGTTTTTATGGATGATAATGTTTTGAGCATCCGAGGCAAAAAAGTGGAGCTGGACCTAGGCGTTTACACTACACCTAAAATTTTCTACATCTACGATAAAATCTATGTTAGTGTTACGGATATTCAAAATCAAAAAATATATCTGTTCGACAGTCAGGCCAAACCCATACCAAATTTTCCCATTTTCGGGAATTCCTTAATTGATCTGGTGGATATGGACAACGACCGACATCTTGAACTGGTAGCCAAGGACCAGGAGAATTCCATTATCGTTTATAAAATGAATTAATAATCTCTTTGCTGCAGCTTATACATTTGTTTTAACAGATTACACATCTTGCCGACTTTAGGTAGGTTTCTTTTGTAACTTACAAGGAATTCATTTTACCTTAAAGAACAGACAATCAAAACACTATAACAATGAAAACCTCATCCCCTGGCAAAATCCTATTGGGTCTTGTCTTCATCCTCGGATTTAGTCTAAACGGAAACGCACAATTCTTCAAAAAACTGGCAAAAAAGGCGGAAAGAGCCGCAGAGAGGACGGTAGAACGACGTGTAGAAACCGAAACTTCCAAAAAAACCGATCAAGCCCTTGACAGCATCTTAGAGCCAGGTTCTGGCGGAAAGAAACAGTCCCCACCTTCTCCTGGGAACACCGGTGGCCAAGGTAGTTCTAATGGAAATACCGGTGGAAATACGGATGCGGGATCAACAGTTGATACAGGAGGACCAAAAACCATACAGGTCTATAGCAAGTTTGACTTTGTTCCCGGAGACAAACAACTATTCTTTGATGATTTCAGCAACGACTTTATAGGTGATTTTCCCTCCAAGTGGAATACCAACGCTGGTGGCGAGCTGGTTACTTTGGGGGATTCTTCCCAAAAATGGTTGGAACTGAAATCTGGTTTCAACATTTACTATATCCCAGATGTTCCGCAACTTCCTGAGGAATACACTATTGAATTTGACTTAGCTGCAGTAGGATTGGATAGACAGACTTCCTCAACATCTAAAGTGGCCATTACCCTGAGTGATGACGATAAATTCAATCCTGGCACCAACAACGCTTATGCCGAAATTCCATTTTGTCAATATGCAGCAATTGGAGTAACGGTTCAGAACAACATCAATGGCAGGAGGGAAATTCGAAGTACGGTCAAGGCGGATCTCAGGGATGAAGTCTTGGAAACCCCACATATTTCGATAGCGGTAAACAAGCTGCGTTTTAGGCTCTGGGTGAACGAGGTGAAATACATTGATGTACCTCGGCTGGTAGCACCAGGAGCTGTCATCCATACGGTGAAATTCCTCGCCAATGGTTTTAGGGATGGTACCGAAAAAGTATTTATTAGCAATCTTAAGGTAGCAGAAGGGGGTGTCGATCTTAGAAGAAAATTGATTTCGGAAGGTAAGATTTCCACAAATGCTATCCTTTTCGATTCGGGTTCGGCTAATCTGCAGCCGCAATCCATGGGGGTCATCCGACAAATATCGCAGGTACTGTTGCAAGAATCTTCGATTAACCTCAAGATTGTTGGCCATACTGATGCCGATGGAAGTGACACGGGCAACATGAAACTCTCCAAGGATAGGGCCACAGCGGTGAAGAACGCCCTTGTAAACATTTACAATATTGATGGCAGCAGGTTATCAGTGGATGGCAAAGGGGAAAGTGAACCTGTTTCCGATAACAACAGCCCAGAGGGAAAAGCACAAAACAGACGCGTTGAATTCATAAGACAATAACACCATGAAACATTTTTTAATGGCGGTCTTTGCCGCCGGCCTATTTGCCAATTTCTCTTCTTACGGGCAGTCCAATAATTGCAGCAAATACTATTCCACCGTTGAGGGAGCTAAGTTCACCTATACCAATTACAATAGAAACGATAAGAAACAAGGGGCCATATCCCTTGAGGTTGTAAAAGTGGAAAACAAGGGGGATAAGACGGAAGCCAAAATGAAAATGAGGCTCTTGAACAAAAAAGGTAAGGAAACCAATAATATGGAGTACGGGTTTATCTGTGAAGGTGATGTGGTCAAAATCGACTATAAATCCCTTATGCCCGCAGATATGATAAACCAGATGGGAGCTACCGGCGAGGTTAAGTTCTCAGGCACCGACATAGAACTTCCCAATGATTTGAAAGTTGGCCAAGAATTGGCCGATGCCCGCGTTAACATGAGCATCGACATGGGTGTTACCTCTATGAGTTTTAATGTGGAGACCTTGGATAGAAAAATTGAAAAGAAAGAGAAGATTACCACCAGCGCCGGTACTTTTGACTGTTTCCTATTAAGCGAAAATCATGTCCTGACCATGCCTATGGGTGGAGATCAAAACTCCAAATCAGAAACATGGATCGCTGAAGGCATAGGGATGGTAAAGCAAGTGACCTATGGAAAACATGGGGATGTTGATATGACCTCGGAGCTTACGGACTACAGTCAATAGGAGATACCAGATTCTTACTTGTTCTTGCGCCTACTATCCAATGTTATACCGCAAAAGGTGGGCTTGTACTTATCCCGACTAATGGGAAGTGCACTATGGTTTTATTGCTTAGAAAAAACTAAAAGGAAAAAGACGGGGAATATCTTGGTTGACAAGGTTTAAGACCCCACTTCTTTTCCAAAAAGAACACAGGTATGAAAAAAATTATTCTTGGCATATTGGCTTTGGCTTTTAGCTTTGCCTGTGTGCAGTCGCAATGCTTGGCCCCACTCGATGCGGTCAGCGCTATCACAGAAAACCCAGTTGACGAAATCAATGGTGTTTTTAAGTTTGATTATAAAATAAAAGCGGATGTCAAGTTCACCACGGGCGGGCGAACCCAGCAGGTAGAAATGGACTACTACGTAAATTCTGCGGATGGTTCCATTCTGTTTCCAAGTGGGTTTCGTGGTTTTTTCAATGTCAATTTTGGGTCATACGAGAATAGTCAAGGAAAAATTGATGGGGCCATTTGGCTTGCCAATGGTCAAATGGTGACCTATTTTTTGGACAAAAAAGATGGTGTCAAAAGGGCAGTGACCAGACAATCCCGGCAAAGTGCGGATGGCAGATTTGAAAACGACTACATGAACATGATGCGGTTTTTCAATTCCTCCGCAGAACTGGCAGAACATCCAGAACCTATGCCCGAGTACATTCAATGGCCAACTGTAACGGAAGGTTACCGAGGGGAACTTATCGAGGCAGGTACCGGGATAAAAAATACGGTTGACATTTACTTCGATACCAAGCCCACACCTTTTAAAACATCCACTGTAATGGTAGGATTTATGGTCGGCGTTATGAAGGATGCAGTTTATAAAAACTGTAACCGATTGGTTGTCTATAATAGAGTCAACATTGGAGGAGAAGATTCTGGGGATAGCATACAAGCTGAACTACGAATTATGCTACCTTCTGGAATCACTTTCGATGCAACAGATTACAAACCCATGTTTGTAGGCGGTGATGCCGGAACCGACTACAGTGTTAAAATGAACGATTTTCAAGGCCGGATGTTTGACCTCATGACTCGCGAAGAGAATATGAAAATGCGAAGAAAACGCTGCCGTACCGTTGAATGTAGTAGTCGTATTACCGCCGAACTAGAACGTATAGAAGAGGAAATGGATCAACTTAATTGCGAAATTGCCCATTCCATGGGGGTAGCAGACAAACTTGACGAATGCCACTAATTAAATACCATGGTATGAAAACTAGATTTAGTCTTTTTCTGGCACTGCTTTCCGGAACCTTACTATATTCCCAAGACTTGGAACTGGACGTTTATGTATTGCCCACCTCCGTACTTGGAGACCCGATACTATTTAATGTCACCGTAAAAAACAAAGGGGACAAACCAGTGCCAGGGGTGGAAGTTCTTGTAACGCTAAAATCAGGATTAAAGTTCTCCGGGGTCAGTCCAAAAAAATCGGATTTTAATGTAAAAACAGGGATTTGGAAGTTAGGAGAAGTCGTTCCGAACAAAGGAAAAACGCTCGGGATAATTGCAAATTACGCCAAAAGGGATGACGCTATTGTTATTGCGGAAATTTCGGTAAGTGGCACCATTGATCCTGACAGTACTCCTGGAAACGGAGTGGACACTAACGGTAACGGCATAATCATTAATGACAAAGGTGATGAAGATGACGGGGATGCTGCACAAAATGGCCCTTTTAACTAACTCTTCCTGATAGAATTATGTCGTGGTCTTTACTCCTATTAGCTCCGCTTCAAATAGCGCTTCAAAATGTTTTAAAAGCTTAGCCTTAACCTCTTCCACATCCACTTCTTTTCGGCCCAATTCAACATTAAGTGAAGTCACCGCCTTATCCTTGATCCCGCAGGGAATCATCAGATCAAAATAGCCTAGGTCCGTATTGATATTAAGAGCAAAACCATGCATGGTCACCCATCGACTGGCGCGAACACCCATGGCACAGATTTTCCTGGCGAAGGGAGTGCCCACATCCAACCAAACCCCGGTCTCGCCTTCCGAACGTTCGCATTTAAGACCATATTCTGCCAGGGCAAGGATGACCATTTCCTCCAAAAGGCGAAGATACTTATGGATATCGGTAAAAAAGTTGTCCAAGTCCAAAATGGGGTAACCCACAATCTGACCCGGGCCATGGTAGGTAATGTCCCCTCCCCTGTTAATTTTGTAAAATGCAGCCTCTTTTTCTTGGAGCTGCGCCTCATTGACCAATAAATTATTGATATCACCGCTCTTGCCCAGGGTGTATACATGGGGATGTTCCACAAAAAGAAAGTGGTTGGGCGTTTTCTGCTGAGCGTCCTCCCTTCTGTTTTTAATCTTTACGTCCACAATGTCTTGGAACAACTGCTCTTGATAATCCCAGGTTTCCTTGTAATCCTTGTGGCCCAAATCTTGCAGCGCAACTTTCTTATTCATCCTGCAAAGATACGAAGACCTTAAATCGAAAGCTAGTTTTCAAGCTCTACCTCAAGATCCAAAGTGGAAGGATTCTTCATCAGGTCCATAAAGCCAACCTCGTAAAACAGTGTTTTCCCATCGGCACTAAAAGTAGCACCTTCCACATTAGTGGATTTTACCCTTCGTGGGAAATGATATTTAAGGGTATAGGTGGATCCGGAAAGGAACATTTCCGCACCTTGAAGGCTATCCACACTTTTTTGAAAGAGTTCCTCATCCAATATCTTGGCACTACGTGAAAATTTGTTCTTGGCAAAAGAGTAGGTAACCTCAGTAGTTGGGTCCTGCATGGCCATGGGGCCAGATTGCGCTTGCCCGCCGTTAGGGGTCAATGCACTAGCGCCTTGAAAAGCGTTGAAGGCATCATTGACCTCCTCCACCTTGGCAAACTCGCTAAAGAGATCGAATTTCATTACTTTTTCCTCTGGGTTCATGACCATGTGCATCTTAAAGGGTTCCAAACGTTTCAGTTTGGCCTGCTCCTCGGGCGATAGTTGTGCAATACTGTCCTTTTTCTCCTCCAGCAAATCCTTGAAAGAAATGAGCGAGTCGACGGCCTTTTCATTGGTTTTCACCATTTCCTCACCAGCCATTTGCATTAATTCAGACCCATCAAAATTGATGGAGAGTTTCCCAGAGCCATCATCATTGATAAAAATCTCTTCCGTAAAATTGCAAGAGCTGATTAAAACAGTAAAAATTAAGATAAGGAAAATTTTGGCTGTCCTCATGATGGTCAATGTTGTTAGGGTTGAGTTTTTCTAACGCCTAAAATAACCATTCAAGTACAAAGACCTGCATTAAATCGTTATGATGTCAGGTTTTTTTTGTGGGAACAGGAAATTAAGGTCGAAAACTATTTTTTGTAACTTTTCAAGGCCATGAAAAAGAGATTATTGCTTTTTTTAACCTTTCCGGCTTTACTTTTCGCCATAAGTTCCTGTTCCGAAAACCAATCGGAGGAGACGCTTCTGAACAATAGTGCGAACTCTGTCGAGTCAGACAACTCAAATGATGAGGGTGGAGAGGGAAAAAACCCGGAAGCAACAAATCTTCACTATCTGGCATTGGGCGACAGCTACACTTTGGGAACTGGTGTTTCAGAGGAAGACAGTTTTCCGAGACAACTTACTACTTCCCTGGAGGCCCAGCTGAACACCAAAATAGATTTGGAACTATTGGCTGCGAATGGCTGGCGTACTGACAACCTGTTGTCCCAACTTCCAGAATTAAACCGGGAGGCGTACGATTTGGCAACGTTAATGATCGGGGTTAACAACCAGTTCCAAGGCCTTGATGATTCACAGTTTACCAGCGAATTTAGTAAACTACTGGATACGATCATAGCTCTTACCAGTAACCGTCCTGAACGGGTTGTGGTAATTTCAATACCCGACTATACCTATAGTCCTTTTGGAAGAATTTATGCGTCCGAAGAAGTTTCGGCCCAGATAGACAGGTGGAACAATTTTGCAGCATCCTATTCAGAGCAAACTGGGAGCTATTTCATAGATGTTACCGACATAAGCAGAATGGGACTTGAAAATCCAGAACTTATAGCATCGGACGCACTGCATTTGTCTGGTCTGGCCTATAGTCAACTGGTAGGCAGAATTCTGCCAGTGGCCTATGCCGAACTGTCAAATTGAAGCGGTTACCATTAGTTGGTATTGTTCAAAATGACCAGTGCTCCGATCACTCCAGGCACCCATCCGCAAAATGTTAGCAGCAAAACGATAAAAAATGAACCACAACCTTTTCCGATAACCGATAAAGGCGGGAAAAGAATGGCCAATAAAACACGCCAAAAACTCATGTATTCAATTTTGATTGATGATACTTATAGGTAGGCTATTTTAGCTTTTTGTTACACAAAACCCCTAAATTTAAGGGCACTATTTTGACCTTTTATGCCGAGATTGCTTGTAATTATTGTACTGTTCAACGCTTACACAGTATTCGGACAATACCATTTTTCCGGGGAGGTGTCCAGGAATCATGCTGGCAAATCAGTTTATCTTTCCTTGGTCGAGGACTATCGGAAATCAACCCGTGTTTATTTGGACCAAATCATACGCAAGGCCGCTGTGGATTCTTTGGGCCATTTTCAAATTGAGGGAGATAACCTCCTGGAAGAAAACCGTATCTATCGCATCCACTTGGATGGTTGCTCCGAAGACTCGGAGGCAAAGCACTTCTTGGGGCAGTGCAACAGTAGCAGCAATGTACTTTTTATCGCCAACAATAAAGATACCATAAGTTTCCCCACCTCATTCGAAGACCAGGCCTTGTGCACTATAAATGCCACTAATCCCAAAGCATCCCTCATCCTAGAAATTGGGACCCTCAAGGAAGAAATGGTGTTCGATTTTATGGAATTTAGAAGTGAGGCAAGTCAAAAATTGAACTCCAAAAAATGGTTTGGTACGCTACAATCGTTCGGATCAGAGCTTCATGAACCATTGGCCGAACTAATAATTTACGATTTTCTATCCGATAAAAGAAATGAGACCTACTCCTATTATTTGGAAGATCTTACTTCCAATTCGTATTACTCCGAGTTATTGGAACGCCTCCAAATCGCCTATCCCAACTCCAATTTTACCAAGCAGTATGAAGCTGAAATTGCTGCCGATAAACAAATGGCTTCTTTTCAAACCACTTCGTCCATGGATAGGAACTGGTTCCTTATAACCGTTCTGTGCCTTTCCCTGGTTCTCAATGCCTATTTGATATACCGGTATATTTCCAAAAAGAAGAACGGAAAAAATCGATTACTGGATAAATTAACGCCCCAAGAGCAGAAAATCGTTGATCAAATCCTTCGGGAAAAAAGCAACAAGGAGATTGCTGCCGAATTATTTGTAAGCCATAGTACGGTGAAGACACACATCAATAATCTCTACAAAAAATTAGAGGTTTCCACGCGCCAGGAGATAGTGGCACTTTTCAAAAAGTAAAATCCACCTAGGGTCTAGTCCCTATTTCCATCCTACAAAACGGCCGCCAAATCAGTATTTAAGGCAATTTTCAGTTCATAATTCTAAACTGAAAACGCATGAAAACCATTATTGCAAGCTTATTTCTGGTAAGTACAATGTTCACCTATTCCCAAAGTCTAAATCAGGAAATCCTTCTAGAAGACGGCAAACAGTTTCTGCTAGGAAAAATTGATTTGGAAGGGCTACAAAGCAGTCCCTATGAAACTTGGTTCAACAGCGGGTTCGATGCCTACCAAGTTGATCAAACATTAGTAGGACTTTTTAGGGAAGGTCTTAACGACCATTACATAAAACTTTTTCTCGGCACTTGGTGCGGCGACAGCAAAAGAGAAGTCCCTAGATTTTTAAAAATCCTCAAGGCCGCTAATTTCCCCATGGATAATATCGAAATTGTGGCATTGGACAGAAGAAAGGGCAAGGTAAAGACCAGTCCTACCAAGGAAGAAAAAGGACTGAACATTATTCGGGTTCCCACGATGCTGTTTTATAAAAATGGAGTAGAGTCCAACCGCATCGTTGAAAGTCCCATTACCTCGTTGGAAGAGGATATTGCGGAAATTGTCCATGGCAAGCCCTATACGCCCAATTATACTACAATAAACAAGACAGACTAAGGAATTAAAGCGCAAAAGTGTAATTTTGCGCTTTAATTTTTTATCGACTATGCAACTATCGGAACAGGAAATCGTTCGAAGGGAAAAACTATCTAGACTGCGTGAATTGGGAATCAACCCTTATCCAGCTGCACTTTATCCAGTTGATGCTACTTCCAAGAGCATCAAAAACGATTTTGAAGAAGGAAAACAGGTTGTGATTTCCGGTAGATTGATGTCTCGAAGAATTCAGGGCAAGGCTTCATTTGCCGAACTTCAGGATAGCGAGGGACGCATTCAAGTATATTTCAATAGGGACGAGATATGTCCCGATGACGATAAGACCCATTACAATGAGGTCTATAAAAAATTACTTGATATAGGTGATATCATAGGAGTTGAAGGCGAACTGTTCACCACCCAGGTTGGCGAAAAAACCGTCATGGTGAAAAATTTTAACCTATTGAGCAAGGCGTTAAGACCTTTACCACTTCCAAAAGTAGATGCTGAGGGAAAGGTTTACGACGAATTCAATGATCCCGAGCTTCGCTACCGTCAGCGTTACGTGGATTTGGTGGTCAACCCATCCGTTAAGGAAACCTTTATAAAGCGTACAAAAATCACCAATAGTATACGTGAATTTTACAATGAAAGAGGTTATTTGGAGGTGGAGACCCCTATTTTGCAGCCAATTCCGGGAGGAGCTGCGGCCAGACCGTTTTTGACGCATCACAATGCCCTGAACATTCCACTCTATTTAAGGATTGCCAACGAGCTATACCTAAAAAGGTTAATCGTAGGTGGTTTTGATGGTGTTTATGAATTCTCCAAGGATTTTAGGAACGAAGGAATGGACCGCACCCATAATCCCGAGTTCACGGTCATGGAGCTCTACGTGGCCTATAAAGATTACAATTGGATGATGGAAACTACCGAACAGTTGTTGGAAAAAATTGCATTGGATGCCAATGGCAGCACCAAAGTCACGGTAGGAGAAAACGAAATTGAATTTAAGGCACCGTATGCCCGGGTTCCCATTTTGGAAGCCATTAAAATCCACACGGGTCATGATGTAGCTGGAATGGACGAAAACCAACTTCGTGAAGTGGCCCGAAAACTGGAAATTGAAGTGGATGAAACCATGGGTGTGGGTAAGCTGATCGACGAGATCTTTGGTGAAAAGTGCGAGCACCACTATGTCCAGCCCACCTTTATTACTGATTATCCAAAGGAGATGAGTCCCTTGACCAAGGAACATCGCAGCAACCCTGCCCTAACCGAACGTTTTGAATTGATGGTTAATGGCAAGGAATTGGCAAACGCTTATTCCGAGTTGAACGACCCTATTGATCAACGGGAACGTTTTGAGGAGCAATTGAAACTATCCGAGAAAGGGGATGACGAAGCCATGTTCATCGACCAGGATTTTCTCCGGGCATTGGAATACGGCATGCCACCTACCTCCGGAATCGGAATTGGTATTGACCGCTTGGTGATGCTAATGACCAACAATTCATCAATTCAGGAAGTACTCTTCTTTCCGCAAATGCGCCCAGAAAAAAAGGCGGTAGAGCTTAACGAAGAGGAAAAAACCATCATGGACATTCTTAAGCCAAATGGGGAAATGCCTTTGGCGGATCTGAAATCGCAGGCGGGCCTGAGTGGAAAAAAATGGGACAAGAGCACCAAAAACCTTGTAAAAATTGGAGTTCTTGAGGTTTTTAAAACCGATGACGGCGTATTTGGAAAGGTCAAAAGCTAAATCGCCTTTTCCGTTAATTAACATTACTTTACAGCAAGGTGTTCGTGGGTTTTTGTATTTTTTGAAGAAAGCCAAACCGTATGAAACCCTTAAAAATCCTACCAACTTTTCTATTGTTATTTTTTGTTGGATTCGCATCTTATGGTCAAGAAAAAACAGAGGAAAGCACTGTGCGACAGTTGATTATAGATAGCTATCTCACACCACTGTACAAAAATGGAAAAGTAGAGGCCA
The DNA here is from genome assembly GCA_039196145.1 of Bacteroidota bacterium. Classification (GTDB taxonomy): domain Bacteria; phylum Bacteroidota; class Bacteroidia; order Flavobacteriales; family Flavobacteriaceae; genus Flagellimonas. The sequence goes on along the minus strand of JBCCUY010000053.1, from coordinate 162 downwards.
TCCGAGCGGGGTTCAATTAAGATTTTTCATTGTATGTTATCTACAAAGGGAAGTTCTATTCCCGCTAAAGGGAACAATGGATCGGTGAAATAGAAAAGACCCGCGAATCTCATCCTTTTGAGGATGTCTACTCTTGGAAATTCGACATTATAGATGTTGAAG